>JAKQLM010000419.1 GCA_029567145.1 Pseudomonadota bacterium | reverse complement strand
ACCATGGCCAAGACCCAGGACGACGACGTGAAGCGCCCGAAAAGCAAGCTGACCGAAACGGCGGTCTGGCTTCTGATGGCGATGCTGATCCTGGGGCTGGGCGGCTTTGGCGTCACCAGCTTTTCCGGCGGGGTGACCAAGGTCGGCGGCGTGGGCGACATCGAGATCACCACCGACGACTATGCCCGCGCGCTGCAACAGCAGATCGCCACCTTCTCGCAGCAGGTCGGACAGCAGATTTCCACGCAAGAGGCGTTGGCCTTCGGCCTGGACCGGGGCGCGCTGCAGGGCCTGATCACCCGCGCCGCGCTGGACAACGAAGCCGCCCGCATCGGCCTGTCCGTCGGGGACGAGGTGGTGGCCACCGAACTGATGGCGATGGACGCGTTCAAGGGGGTCTCCGGCACCTTCGACCGCGAGGCGTACCGCTTTCAGCTTGACCGCATCAACCAAAGCGAAGCCGAGTTTGAGACCGGCCTGCGCCGCGACGTCACGCGCGAAGTCCTGCAAGGCGCGGTGACCGGCGGCTTTGCCGCCCCCGCCGCCCTGACCGACACGCTCTTTGCCTGGATCGGCGAACGCCGGGGCTTTTCCATGCTGCGGCTGGGCGAAGGCGACCTGACCACTCCCCTGGCCGCCCCGACCGAGGACGAACTGAAGGCGCATTACGACGCCAATATCGACCGCTTCACCAAGCCGGAATCCAAGCGCATCACCTATGTCTCGCTCTTGCCCGAGGCGATTGCCAAGGACCAGCCGGTTGACGACGCCCTGCTGCAGACGATGTATCAGGACCGGCTGTCCGAGTTCGTGCTGCCCGAACGCCGCCTGGTCGAACGGCTGATCTATCCCGATCAAGCCGCCGCCGACGCCGCCAAGGCCGCGCTGGACGCTGGCAAAAGCTTTGAGGACCTGGTCGCCGACCGCGGCCTGACGCTGGAGGCGATCGATCTGGGCGACGTGACCGCCGCCGATCTGGGTGCTGCGGGCGAGGGTGTGTTTGCCGTGGCCGAAGGCGGGGTTGCCGGGCCATTGGCCTCGGACCTCGGGCCTGCGCTTTTCCGGGTCGTGGGCGTGCTCGCGGCCGAGGAAACCACCTTTGACGAAGCGCGCGAGACGCTGGCCATCGAAATCCAGACCGATGCCGCACGCCGCCTGATCGCCGACAAGGTCGAAGAGATCGACGACCTCCTGGCCGGGGGCGCGACGCTGGAAGACCTGGCCCGGGACGCCGGGCTGGAGCTTGCGACGCTGGACCATGTGCCCGGCCAGCAGGGCGATGCGGTGATCGAAGGCTACCCTGCCTTCCGCGCCGCCGCCGATGCCGTGCTCGAAGATGATTTCCCCGAAGCGGTGGTGCTGGAAGACGGCGGTGTCGTGGCGCTGCGCTTTGACGAAACCGTCCCCGCCGCCCCGATCCCGTTCGATCAGGCGCTGGACGCGGTGACCGCAGACTGGCAGGCCGAAACGCTGGCCAAGGCCCTGTCCGCCCGCGCCATCGAGATCAAGTCCGGGATCGAGGCCGGGGACGCCATCGGCACGTTCGGCATCGTCGATGTGACCCCCGCCACAGCCCGCGACGGCTTTGTCGCCGACACGCCTGCTAGCCTCCTTCCCGCCGTGTTCGAAATGGCTGCAGGCGACGTGCGCGTGATCGAGGAGCCGGGCTTCATCGCCGTCGTCGTGCTGGACACGATCCAGCCCGCCGCCACCGATGGCGACGAGGCGCTGGCCCTGAAGGACGCGCTTGCCGCCCAGGCCGCCCAGGCGATTGCCGCCGACGCCTTCACCGCCTTCTCCGCCGCCCTGACCGCCGAGGCCGGGATCACGCTGGACGAGGCCGCGATCAACGCCGTGAACACGAGCCTGCCCTGATGCAGCTTTCGCCCACGTTCGCCGAGTTTGAAGCCGCCTGGAACCGGGGTGAAAACCAGATCGTCTGGGCCCGGCTGGCCGCCGACCTGGATACGCCGGTCAGCCTGATGCTGAAGCTGGGGGATGCCCGCTCCGACACCTTCATGCTGGAATCGGTGACCGGGGGCGAAGTCCGGGGCCGCTACTCCATCGTGGGCATGAAGCCCGACCTGATCTGGGACTGCCGGGGCGACAAAAGCCGCATCAACCGCGAGGCGCGCTTTGACCGCCAGGCCTTTGCCGACCTGCCCGGGCACCCGCTGGAAACCCTGCGCGCCCTGATCGCCGAATGCCGGATCGACATGCCGGACGGCCTGCCCGCCGTGTCTGCCGGCCTGTTCGGCTATCTTGGCTATGACATGATCCGGCTGGTCGAACACCTTCCGGACGTGAACCCCGATCCGCTGGGCGTGCCCGATGCCGTGCTGATCCGGCCCTCGGTCATCGCCGTCCTGGACGGGGTGAAGGGCGATGTGACCGTGGTCGCCCCGGCCTGGACCGGCGCGGGCCTCTCTGCCCGGGCGGCCTATGCGCAGGCCGCCGAACGGGTGATGGACGCGCTTCGCGACCTGGACCGCGCGCCAAGCGCCGCCCGCGACCTGGGCGAGGCGGCAGTCGTCGGCGTACCCCGGTCGAACTTCAGCCATGACGGCTACAAGGCCGCCGTGGAAAAAGCCAAGGACTACATCCGCGCCGGTGACATCTTCCAGGTCGTCCCCTCCCAGCGCTGGGCGATGGACTTCCCGCTGCCGCCTTTCGCGCTCTATCGCAGCCTGCGCCGGACCAACCCGTCGCCCTTCATGTTCTTCTTCAACTTCGGCGGCTTTCAGGTCGTCGGCGCCAGCCCCGAAATCCTGGTCCGACTGCGTGACGGCGAAGTCACCGTCCGCCCCATCGCCGGAACCCGCAAGCGCGGGGCCACGCCCGATGAAGACCGCGCGCTGGAGGCGGACCTTCTGGCAGACCCCAAGGAACGCGCCGAACACCTGATGCTTCTGGACCTTGGCCGCAACGACGTGGGCCGGGTGGCACGCGTCGGCACCGTCCGCCCGACCGAAACCTTCATCATCGAACGCTACAGCCACGTGATGCACATCGTCTCGAACGTGGTGGGCGAAATTGCGGACGGCGAAGACGCCCTGTCGGCCCTGCTTGCGGGCCTTCCCGCAGGCACGGTCAGCGGTGCGCCCAAGGTCCGCGCGATGGAGATCATCGACGAACTGGAACCCGAAAAGCGCGGCATCTACGGCGGCGGCGTCGGCTATTTCGCCGCCAATGGCGAGATGGACTTCTGCATCGCGCTGCGCACCGCGGTCCTGAAGGATGAAACCCTGTACATCCAGGCTGGGGGCGGTGTCGTCTATGACAGCGACCCCGAGGCCGAGTATCAGGAAACCGTCAACAAATCCAACGCCTTGCGCCGCGCCGCCGAAGACGCAGGCCGCTTTGCCGGACGGTCGAACAGCTAAGACTGGCGAACAGCTAGGACTGGCGAACAGTTAAGACGGGCGAACGGCTAAAACGGGACGACGCGTGCCGGATAGGCGGCGCCAGGCTTGGCCGAAGCTCTGCGGAGTTTTCAAAAACTCCGGTCCGATTTCTTCAAAGAAATCGGGTCCCTGACGACGGTTCCGCAAAACCTCATCCCGCTCAAAGGTTTGGCCCCCGGCTGACCGGGGGCCAGACCTTCACTCTACCTTCAGGACGGCGGTCAGCGGGGCCAGCACCACCGGTGCACCCCGGCCTTCCAGCGCCCATTCCATCAGCGTTGCCGCCATTTCCGGCGTCGCCGGACCGGCCACGGTCGCCGACCCGTCCTGATCCGCCTTGAAGATCGCCCGGTCCATCAGCCGCCGCATCCCGAACTTGTCGCCAATCGCGGGCGTCAGGTCACGGAAGATCGTCGCGGCGGGCACATCCTCGCGCCGGGCAACCTGGTCCGCCGCGTTCAGCCCCTGATCCCAGGTCAACAGCCCGCGCCCCGTCCCCTTGACCACCGGCACCACCAGACTGGCCAGCGGACGGTTGTCCTGGAAGGTCGGGACCTGCAGGTCCATCACCGCAACCGCCTCGGGCAGGCCCTGTTCCATCGACTGGAACGCGACCTCCACGTCCGAGGCCTGCGCCCCCTTGGCAACACCCGTGGCCAGCATCACCACTTCCTTGCCCGCCGCCCGGTACAGCGCCGCATTGGCCGCCGATTCCGGCAACATCGGGTCCAGCGCGATGGTCACGTTGAACGGCAGCGCGGCCACGCCGGACCGGTCCAGCCCGGGTGCGCCGTCATCGACCAGCACGATCGACAGGATCGGCTTGGCATCCGGATTCTCGAACGGAACCGCGAACCGGGCAATCGGCGGCAGGTCCCCGGCCGGGGCAGGGGCGGGGGCCTCGCCGTCCGCCGGGGCGGCTTCGGCGCCGCCGATTTTCGGCAAACGGCCAACAATCACGCCGTCCGGGGCTTCGGCCAGTCCGGGCGCGGTTTCGAACGTGTCCGCAGCAGGGGCCTCCGTTTCGGTCTCGGCCAAAGCAGGAGCGTCGGCGTCCGCGCCGGGCAAGCCTTCGGCCCGCGTGCCGGGCATGTCGGGCGCGGCCTCGCCGGGAAGTCCGGCCGTTTCGGTCTCGGGGTCAGGGGCCGCTTCTGGGGCAGGTTCGACCACGACCGGAGGTGCCTCGGCCTCTGGCGTCGCTTCTGGCATCGGATCGGGGGTTGCGTCCGGGGCACCCTCCAGAGTGGCTTCCGGTGCAGTTTCCGGTGCAGTCTCGGGGGCAGCTTCCGGGGCTCCCTCGGGCGCGACCTCCGCGCTCGTCTCGGGGGCTGCGTCCGATACCGAAGGGTCGACCGCCTCGGTCGGGGCCGGGTCCGGGGTATTCAG
>JAKQLM010000411.1 GCA_029567145.1 Pseudomonadota bacterium | reverse complement strand
ACCACCCGGTCAGGGTTGATGCCGGACAGAAGCGCCAGATCCTCGTTGTCGGAAAAGGCGCGCATCGACTTGCCGGTGCGGGTCTTTTGCAGGAACCAGAACAAAAGCGCCATGACGACAAGCGCCGCAATGACCGTGACGGCCTGCGTCGTCTTTATCGCCAAAGGCTCGGCCAGCCCGGACCAGGCCTTGAAGTCCTGCGGATTAATCACGAACCGCGCGCCGTCGGTAAAGTTCTGCTCGTCCACACCGATGACCAGCCGGACAATCCCGTTCATCACGAACATCACGCCCAGGGACACGATGACCACGATGGTCGAGGATGCCTTCTGCCGCCGGTAAAAGCGATAGACGACCCGGTCGGTCAAAAGCGCAAAGGCCGCCGTCGCCGCGATGCCGAAGGGCAGGGCCAGAAGGGCAGTCGGAAGCGGTCCGAACCCGATCCCCGACGATTGGAAGGCCCAGGTCAAAAGGATGGTGACCATGGTCCCGAAGGCCATCGTGTCGCCATGGGCAAAGTTGGAAAAGCGCAGGATGCCATAGACCAGCGTCACGCCCAGCGCCCCCAGCGCCAGCTGCGCCCCGTAGGCAAGCCCCGGGATGAAGACAAAGTTCAGAAAGGCGACAAGGGCGTTCACAAAGTCCATGCGTCAGCCACCCACGCCCGCGCAATTGCCCGACCCGGTGATCGCAATCGCCTGACCGCTGTAGGCATGGGCGGTAAAGCTGACCTCGCCCGTGGGATAGATGCTGACCAGCCCGGACATGCCCTGTTGCGGCGGGATGACGATGGACACCTCGCCGCCCGTATCCATCGTGGTGGTGGAATAGCCTTCGTAGACTGTGCCATCGATCTCGACCTGCCAGGTATCGCCGACCTCGCGGACGACCATCGGGCCGCCGCCAAAGGGTTCGCAGGCCCCGCCGCCACATTGCTGGGCGATGGCGCAGTCGAAATCCGCCAGCGCGGCGGTGGGCAAAAGCAGCAGGGCAAAGGCGAGTGTTTTCATATCAGCCTCCAAGGAAGGAACGGCGGACCTCGGGGTCGGCCATCAGGGCCTTGCCGGTGTCGGTGAAACGGTTGCGGCCCTGCACGAGGACATAGCCCTTGTCGGCAATCTCCAGCGCCTGTCGGGCGTTCTGTTCGACCATCAGGATCGAAATCCCGGTGCGGGCGACTTCGATGATCCGGTCAAAAAGTTCGTCCATCACGATCGGGCTGACCCCGGCGGTCGGTTCGTCCAGCATCAGGACGCGCGGCTGGGTCATCAGCGCCCGACCGACAGCGACCTGCTGCCGCTGGCCGCCCGACAGCTCGCCCGCCGCCTGGTGACGCTTTTGCTTCAGGATCGGGAACAGCGTGTAGACCTGCTCCAGCGTGTCCTTGATGTCGTCGCGGCGCAGGAAGGCGCCCATTTCCAGGTTCTCCTCCACCGTCATCGAGGTGAAGATGTTGTGGGTCTGCGGCACAAAGGCCATGCCCTTGGCGACGCGGGCCTGCGGGGTCAGGCCGGTGATATCCTCGCCGTTCAGCCGCACACGGCCGCCGCGCAGTTTCAGCATGCCGAAGACCGCCTTCATCGCGGTGGACTTTCCGGCACCGTTCGGCCCGACGATCACGGCGATCTCGCCCGGTTCGACCGCGATGGTGCAGTCGTGCAGGATATCGACGGCCCCATAGCCCCCGGTCATCGCATCGCCGATCAGGAAGGGTTCACTCATTCCGGCAGGTCCAGTCTTAGCGCCGCGCAAAGGCGCTGGTGCGCGTCGCGGTGGGTGTCGTCAAAGGTCGCGGCTGCGGCCACGGTGGTCACCGCCAGCGCCATGCCGTCGCCGACATAGCCGGTCATCGCCACGATCGTCGGCGCGGGCATATGCCGGGGACGCCAGGCCGCAAAGCTGGCATAGCGCCCGTCGATCTGCCCCAGATCGGTCGTCAGGATTTCAGCCCGCGCGCTGATCGGGGCGTGGCTTTGCTGCCAGTTGGCCCAGGTCTCGCCCTCGGCGTCCAACCCGGTCTGGAACGAGATCGTCGCAGTCAGGCCGGTCGCATGGGTCAGCGTTGCCATCCCGTCGGACAGGTCCCCGCGTGCCCAGCCCCAGACGTCACACAGGCGCAGACCAGGCAGCAACTCGGCGCAGGTCTCGGCGCGCAGCGCGGTGGGCAGGACGGCAAGCGACAGCAGGACAAGACTGGCACGGCGGGTCAGGTGGGGCATGGCGGTTCTCCGGTTCAGGCGCGGCGCTGATCGCCGCGCGGCTGACCGGATAGGACGCGCCCCGGACCCGGCAGGCTTGGCCGGGGTCAGGCATTCCAGACGGGCCGGCCTCACGCCGTGCCCTCCTTCATCTTGTTCTTCAGGCCGGTGCCCAGATAAGCCTCGATCACCCGCTCGTCGTTCTTGACCTGATCCACCGTCCCTTCGGCCAGGACCTTGCCTTCGGCCATGCAGATCACCGGGTCGCACAGGCGACCGATGAAATCCATGTCATGCTCGATCACGCAGAAGGTATAGCCGCGCTCCTGGTTCAGCCGCACGATGGCATCGCCGATGGTGTTCAGAAGCGTCCGGTTCACGCCCGCGCCGACCTCGTCCAGAAAGACGATCTTGGCGTCGACCATCATCGTGCGGCCGAGCTCCAACAGCTTTTTCTGCCCGCCCGAGATCATGCTGGCCTTCTGGTCGGCCAGATGGCTGATCGTCAGAAAGTCCAGCACCTCATCGGCCTTGTCGCGGATGCGCTTTTCCTCGGCGGCCACGCGACCGCGCGCGAACCAGGAATTCCAGATCGTTTCGCCCGCCTGGTTTGGCGGCACCATCATCAGGTTCTCGCGCACGGTCATCGACCCGAATTCATGCGCGATCTGAAAGGTGCGCAGCAGGCCCTTGCCGAACAGCACATGCGGCGGCAGGCCGGTGATATCCTCTCCGTCCATCAGGACGCGGCCCGAAGTCGGCGGCAGGCGACCGGCGATCACGTTGAACAGCGTGGTCTTGCCCGCGCCATTCGGTCCGATCAGTCCGGTAATCGTGCCGGTCCGGATCGTCAGCGACGCCCCGTCAACCGCACGAAACCCCCCGAAATGCCGGTGAAGGTCTTCGACAACGATCATCCATTTCCCCCAGGTCCCGCCTCTGGTTCGGGCAGGTACTTGTGCAACGGCCCGGGGAAATGCCCGGGCCGCGCCATTCTGTCAACCGGATACCGGGATCACCGGAAGCCGACGGTTTCGTTCTTGCCGTCCTTGACTTCGAAATGGCGATAGCGGCCAGCGCTTTCACCCGGGCCGATCAGTTCGACGGCAGTCGCACCTTCATAGTCGATGTCGGTGCCGGCCGCGATCAGCTCCAGCGCCTTGCCCAGTTCGCCGGGATAGATCTTCTCGCCGGGGGCGTTCGCCACCTCAAGGACCTTTTCCTTGTAGGCTGCCGGGTCGGACGACCCTGCCGCCTGCATCGCCAGCGCAAAGAGCGCGGCGGCGTCATAGGATTCCGGGGTATAGGCGTTGTCGCCCTTGAAGCCCGCGGCGTTGCCCATCTCGATGAGCGTTGCCTGGCCCGGCGAATCCGAACCGGCGATCTGGCCGTAGGACCCGTTCAGCCCGGCGCCGATGGCCGTGGGCAGCGATTCGCCATACATCCCGCCCGGAAGGCCGAAGGTCGCGAAAGCGCCAGTGTCCAGCGAGGCCTGGATGATGCCCTTGCCGCCCTGGTCCAGATAGCCCGCAACGACCAGGATGTCGCCACCGGCCGAGGCCAGTGCCGCGACTTCGGCCGAATAGTCGGCCTTGCCGTCTTCGTGCGCGGTGTTGATCGTGACCGTGCCGCCCTTGGCGGTGAACGACGCCGCGATCGCTTCGGCCAGGCCTTTGCCGTAGTCGTTGTTGGTGTAGGTCAGCGCGATCGACTTGACGCCCTTTTCGACCAGGATGTCAGCCATGACTTCGCCTTCGCGTGCGTCCGACGGGGCGGTCCGGAAGAACAGGCCGTCATCCTCTGCGGTGGACAGGGCAGGCGACGTCGCCGAGGGCGAGATCATCACGATGCCGTTCGGGCGTGCCACGTTCTGAAGCACGGCCCCGGTCACGCCCGAGCAGTCGGCGCCGACGATGCCCTTGACGAGGTCCGAGGTCACCAGACGTTCGGCCGCAGCCGTTCCGGCAGCCGAGTCACCGCAGGTGCTGTCTGCGCGCACGCCAACCATGGTCGAGCCGTTCATGAACTTGCCCGACTCCGACACTTCCTTCATCGCCAGTTCGGCACCGGCCGCCATGTCCGGCGTCAGCGATTCGATGGGCCCGGTAAAGCCGATCAGAATACCGACCTTGACCTCTTCGGCAAAAGCAGCACCTGACAGCGCGGCGGTGGCCGCCGTCGCAAGAAGCAGTTTCTTCATTGTTGTCTCCCTAAGTGGATCGCAATCCTGCCGATGACCCTAGAGGCGGGAAATCGAAAAGAAAAGCAGTTTGAGGCGGTGTTTTGCCTGTAACCGCCCGCCTGACCCATGACGCATCGTGACTGGCACAGCGGGCGGGAACCACTATCTTCAGTCAAGTGTCGCAACCCGGAGACTGGAATGAAAGCCTCTGCTGCAGGATTGGTCGGAACCCTTGCCATCGGAGTTGGGCTTGCCGCAAACGCGCAGGCGGTGATGGAGACAAGCGTCGGATCGTTTCACATCGTTCCGGTGGCCGAGGGGCTGGAGGAGCCTTGGGCAATCGGGTTCCTGACGGACGGCGCCTTCCTGATCACCGAGCGGGAAGGTCTGCTGAAGCTGTTCGCCGCGCCGGGGACGGACCCCGTGCTGGTCACGGGTCTGCCCGACCTTTTCCGGGACGGGCAGGGTGGGCTGCTGGACGTGATGTTCCCGCGCGACTTTGCCACCTCGCGGGAGCTTTGGTTCAGCTTCTCCCAGCCGATGCCGGGCGGCGGCGGGACGGCGGTGGGGCGGGCCGTCCTTT
Source organism: Pseudomonadota bacterium (assembly GCA_029567145.1). Classification (GTDB taxonomy): domain Bacteria; phylum Pseudomonadota; class Alphaproteobacteria; order Rhodobacterales; family Rhodobacteraceae; genus Tabrizicola. The sequence goes on along the minus strand of JAKQLM010000411.1, from coordinate 640 downwards.
CGCTGGATGGCACGCAGCTTCAGGACTTCACCACCGTCTTTGCGATGCCGCACGGGTCGTCCGAAGGGCGGCATTTCGGGTCGCGGCTGGTCGAGGCGCTGGATGGGTCGATCTTTGTGACAGTCGGGGACCGGGGCACGGGGCCGTTGGGAATGCAGGCGCAAGAGCCGTGGCGGGCCGAGGGGAAAATCATCCATCTGAACCGTGACGGGACGCCTGCGACGGAATTGTCGGGTGCGCTGCCGGGGGTCTGGTCGATGGGCCACCGCAACCCGCAGGGCGCGACGCTGGACCTGGAGGGGCGGCTCTTGACGGTCGAACACGGGGCGATGGGCGGGGATGAGCTGAACGCGCCGGAGGCTGGCAAGAACTATGGCTGGCCCATCGCCAGCTTCGGGCTGAACTACAACGGGGACAAGATCGGCCTTGGGACCAGCCTGCCGGGGACCGAGCCGCCGCTGCACTACTGGGACCCCTCGATCGCGCCGTCCGGGTTGGTGGTCTATTCCGGCAAGCTGATCCCCGATTGGACCGGGGACATCCTCTTCGGGTCGCTCAACAGCGACTTTCTGGGCCGTCTTGACTCCGAAACCCCCGCCCCCACCGGCTATGCCGAGGAGCGGCTGTCCAGCCCCGAGAC
>JAKQLM010000378.1 GCA_029567145.1 Pseudomonadota bacterium | reverse complement strand
GGCGTTCGGGATCGAGGCGGGCGACGCGCCGCCGGTCGATCTGGCGGCCGAGCGGAAGCATGGCGATTTCGTACGCGCCTCCCGCGGGATGATCCGGGCTTGCACCGACCTGTCCGATGGCGGGCTGGCGTTGACGGCGTTCGAAATGGCCGAAGCGGCGGGGTTGGGGCTGACGTTGGAGGCCGGAGAGACTGCACAGCTCTTCGGTGAGGATCAGGCCCGCTATCTGCTGGCCGTGGCCCCCGCCGATCTGGCCGATCTTGTGCAGGCCGCGAAGGCTGCCGGGGTTCCGGTCGCGTCTGTCGGCAGCTTTGGCGGCAGCGTGGTGACATTCGGGTCTGACACGGCGCTGCTGGCCGATCTGTCGCGCCTTTACCGCAGCGCCTTTGCCTTGGCGGTCGGTGTCTGATGCTGCGCCCGGCTGTGGCGGCGGACATTCCCTTCATCCGCAGCCTGACCACCCGCCCCGACTATGCGCCGTTCATCAGCGACAGCGATGACGCGCAACTGCAGGTCTGGATCGACAGCCCGTCAGACCGGGTCCTGATCTGGGAAACCGACGCGGCACGCGGTTTTGCGGTGGTTCGCGACATCGACAGGCCCGGCGGCATCGTGGAATTGTTCCGCATCGCCCTTGACCGGGCTGGCGGCGGCCAGGGCGAACGGTTTTTGCGGGCGCTGGTCGATCACGGGTTCCGCAAGCTCGGGGCGGAACGGCTGTGGCTTGACGCCAGCGCCGAGAACCCAAGGGCGGTCAAGGTCTATACCCGCGCAGGCTTTCAGGTCGAAGGCACCTTGCGGGCGCACTGGTACCGGCCTGCGCTGGGCCGGGCCGTTGACCTGATCCTGATGGGGCTGTTGCGCAGCGACTGGCAGGCTCTTGAACCGCTGCAGGTGCGGGCATAGGGTATTTCCAATCAAGGAGACCTGCCGATGCCCATTGAAGCCCGCGATATCGAAGCCCTGATCCGGGATGCTTTCCCGAATGCCAGGGTCAGCGTCCAGGGTGACGACGGAGCGCATTTCGCGGCGGAAGTGATCGACGAAAGCTTTCGCGGGTTGAACCGCGTCCAGCAGCAGCGCGCCGTCTATGCCGCGCTGAAGGGCAAGATGGACGGCGCGCAGGGCGAATTGCACGCGCTGGCGCTGACGACCAAGGCGCCGGAGTGAACGTCCCTGGATCACTCAGCTTCTGGGTGATCTTTGGTGTCGTCCTTGCGGCGGGACTTTTCGTCGTCCTTCGCCATGAGCGGTCCCGGCACCGTCAGCCCACGCAAAGACGCGGAGTCCAGCCGCATCAGCAGGCCAGGTTGATCGTCGTCGACCTTGGCGCAGAGGGCTATGAGAACAATGTCAGTCAAGCCTATCACATGACCACCGATCCGCAGGCCTATGCCAGGGCCTTCGTTCCCTCTGATCACAAGGAGTAAGGCGATGACGGAAGTGCAGGCAAAACAGGAACGCTTCGCGGCAGTCGTGATGTCGCTTGGCTCGATCTTCATCGCGGCGATGCAGTTTCTGAGCCGCCCCGAAGCTGGCGAGATCGTCGAGGCTGACCCCGACTGGTATGTGACTTTCACCCTGGTGCTGCACGGCGCGGTGCTTGCGCTGCTGGTCTTTTCGCTGACCCGCCTGCCCCGGATGACGGCGGACCGGCCGAATTTGCGGATGCCGTTCACGGTGATGGTCCTTGTCGGCATCGCCGCCGCCGCCTATGTGGTGGGGCGGGATCTGGGTCTGGTGTGATCCGGGCAAAAGGGGCAAGGCCGACATGACCGTCGCTGTGCTGCAAAGGCTGATCTGATGGCGACCGGCGCTGGCCTTGGTCCCCTTGTGATGGCGGTGCTGCCGCTTGTCGGGGTGGTGACGATCCTGCAGGCGCGGCGCAAACGGCGGTCTGGCACGGTCGTGCCGGACGCAGAGATCGAGGCGCGGCGGGCCGCAGCGGCGGAAACCGAACGGCGCATGGCGTCCTATCTGGCGCAACGGGATACGGGGGCGCGCTATGACGCTTCCCTGGAAGAGATCAACGAACAGGAGACGCGGCGATGAGCTCAGCAGACACAATCAAGGACACCATCGAAAAGAACGACGTGGTGCTGTTCATGAAGGGCACCAAGATGATGCCGCAATGCGGGTTTTCCTCTCGCGTGGCGGGGGTCCTGAACTTCATGGGCGTCGAATTCGCCGATGTGAACGTTCTGGCCGACGCCGACATCCGGCAGGGCATCAAGGATTTCAGCGACTGGCCGACGATTCCGCAGCTGTATGTGAAAGGCGAATTCGTCGGCGGCTGCGACATCGTCACCGAGATGACCCTGTCGGGCGAGCTGGACCAGTTGTTCGAGACCAAGGGCGTGACCTTCGACAAGGCCGCTGCGGAAAAGATCCGCGAAGCCAACGCCTGACGGTCGGCTTTTCGCTTTATTGTCCCCCAACTCCAAGGGTTTTGTCATGATTGCCAGTGGTTTGATCCGCATGTCTGCCTTTGGTCCAGCACTCTTGCTGGCCCTGTCCGCAGCATCGCCCACCGTTGCCGATGATACCGATTGCGCGCAGGGCGAGGTGACGTTTGTCACCGGCGGGGTCGAACAGCGGCTAAGCCTGCGGATCCATGAACGTGGTGCCGAGGTTGGCGCCGGGTTGTTCCGCATCACCGACCTGCCCGCGATGGGCGGGGTCTTTGCGGTCTACCCCGAGCCGAGGGGGTCGCGGAACTTGCAGAACTCGGACGTTCTGGTGGCGGATATGATGAGCTTCGGGTCGGAAGGCCAGACCATCGCCCTTCTGCGGGATGAAACGGGGGTGGCCGTCGATCAGATGACGACGCCGGACGGGATGCTTTACGCGGCCTATCTGGCGGGCGGGACCATCGACGCGGCGGGCTTTGACATGACCACCGTCGTCACGGGCTGGACCTGCAGCGACTGACCGGGATCAGCCGTCAACCTTGCAGGCCAGAAGCGGAGTCTCACCTTCAGGCGTTTTCCACAGCAGGGTCGCGTCATCGCCCTTTGACCACCAGACATGGGCCGATCCGTCCGAGGGCCAGCCATAGCGCACGCCCGAGGCGGCCGGTTCCTGAAAGAGCGTGATCTGGCTGCCATCGACATGAATCACGACCACCGCCTGATCGTCGGCGGTCACATAGGTCGCCGGGATCTCGACGCCGCGGTCACAGCTGTAGCGCAGGGTCTGGACCAGGGTTTCGGCCTGCGCGGGCAGCGCCAGCAGGACCCCGGCCACGGCGATCCGCATCAGGCCTTTTCCTCGACCCGGGCGGCCATGGCTTCGGCGCGGGCAGCGATCTCGGCCAGGGTTTCCACCACGCCCTGCGGCACCACGGCGACGTCGCGGGTCGCGACGGGGCGGGCTTCCAGTTCGGCGACGCGGGCGCGCAGCGTGCGCAGCTCGTCCTCGACCGCGGCGGTCTTGTCGGCCAGCATCAGCCCGGCCATCAGCAGCATCTTGGCTTCGGGCAGGCGGCCCATCTGCGTGATCAGGGGGGTCGCCTCGGCGTCCAGCATCGCTGCGGCAGAGCGCAGGAAATGTTCCTCGCCGGGCTGGCAGGCGACCTGAAACCCCTTGCCGCCAATCATCACTTCCAGATCGGGCATCATCACGCCTCCGTCAGATGCGGTTCAAGGGCGGCAAGGATGTCGTCCATCTCGGCCACCTCGGTCAGGCGGAGCGCGCGCAGGGCGTCCAGTTCTGCCGCCATCGCCTTGTTGATCAGGTGCGGTTCGGTCACCCCCGCCGCCTGCGCCGCCCGCAAGGCCGCCAGCTGGTCGCGCAGGCTGGCCGTGGTCCGCCGCATCCGCTGCAGTTCCAGCCCTTGCACGTCCAGCTGCTGCGTCAGCTTGTCGACCTTGTCCTGCAGGTCGGATTTCTGGTCCCGCTCGCGCAGGCTGCGCAGGCGCTCCTGCAACTGGGCGGTCAGGGACTTTTCCTCTTCCAGCTGCGCCCGCAGCGCGGCGTCGGCAACGGGTGCCGGGACGGCTGGCGGCATGGCTGGCGGGACGGGCACCGGAGCCTGCGGGACGGGCGCACGCGGCGCTTGCGTGATCCGGTCCACACCCTTGCCGATCCGTTCCAGCGCAGCGGTGATCCGCTGTTCAAGTTCGCCGATCTCCTGCATCGCCCACCCCTTCACCCGAACGCACACGCACGTCCTGACCGTTGTCGTCGCCGGCATCGTCCTGACCGGCATCCGCCAGTGTCCGAATCGGCCCCGGCTGGTCAAGAGCGATCTTAGCGTGAAACCGGGGAAAGGCGACCGGCCTTTCTTCCCAAGGCCTTGGGGACCAAGCTTGATCTTGCCGGTCGGTCTGGTTAGGACGCGGGCGACGCCTTGCCCTTCCCTTTGCCAAAGGAATGCCGCCTTGGATATCCAGACCCTTCGCACAAAGCACCCCGACCACTGGATGCGCGCCACCGCGATCCGCGCCCTGACGCTGGACGCGGTCGCCGCTGCCAACTCGGGCCATTCGGGGATGCCGATGGGCATGGCCGATGTGGCGACGGTTCTGTTCGAAAAGCACCTGAAGTTCGACCCCAAGGCCCCGCGCTGGGCCGACCGCGACCGGTTCATCCTGTCGGCGGGACATGGGTCGATGCTGATCTATTCGCTTTTGTACCTGACCGGCTATGCCGACATGACGCTGGACCAGATCAAGAACTTCCGCCAATGGGGCGCCATCACCGCAGGCCACCCGGAATACGGCCATGTCGCGGGGGTCGAGACGACGACCGGCCCGCTGGGCCAGGGCATCGCCAATTCGGTCGGCTTTGCCATTGCCGAGGAAAACTTGCGCGCGCGCTGGGGGGCCAGGATCCAGGACCACCACACCTGGGTCATCGCGGGCGACGGCTGCCTGATGGAGGGCGTCAGCCAGGAGGCGATCGGTCTGGCCGGCAAGCTGCAACTGTCGCGGCTGATCGTGCTGTGGGACAACAACGGCATCACCATCGACGGCAAGGTGTCGCTGTCGGACGTGACCGACCAGAAGGCGCGCTTTGCCGCCAGTGGCTGGGACGTGTTCGAATGTGACGGCCATGACCCGGTGGACATCGACCGCGCGCTGACCGCCGCCAAAGCCTCGCCCCGGCCCGCCATGGTGGCCTGCACCACGCATATCGCCATCGGCCACGCGGCGCAGGACACCTCGAAGGGCCACGGCGCCCTGACCGACAAGGCGCAGATGCAGACGGCCAAGGACGGCTACGGCTGGACCTCGGCCCCGTTCGAAGTGCCTGCGGACGTCAAGACCTGGTGGGAATCGCTGGGGACCAAGGGCGCCAAAGCCCGGTCAGAGTGGGAGGCGCGGCTTGCCGCCCTGTCACCCGCCAAACAGGCCGAATTCGCCCGCATCTATGCGCTGGAGGCCCCGGCCAAGCTGGCCGCCGCCGTTCGCGCGGTGAAAAAGCAGGCTGTCGCCGACCTGCCGAAACTGGCGACCCGTGCGGCGTCGGAAAAGGTGCTGGCCGCGGTGAACCCGGTTCTGCCGGAAACCATCGGCGGCTCGGCTGACCTGACCGGATCGAACAACACCAAGACCGCCGATCTGGGCGTCTTCACTGCCGAGGACCGCAAGGGCCGCTATGTCTATTACGGCATCCGCGAACATGGCATGGCCGCTGCAATGAACGGCATGGTCCTGCATGGCGGCGTCCGGCCCTATTCGGGCACGTTCATGTGCTTTACCGACTATGCCCGTCCGTCGATGCGCCTGTCGGCGCTGATGGGCGTGCCGGTGGTCTATGTGATGACGCATGACAGCATCGGTCTGGGCGAGGATGGCCCGACCCACCAGCCGGTCGAGCATCTGGCGATCAGCCGCGCCACGCCGAACACGCTGGTCATCCGCCCCGCAGACCTGGTCGAGGTGGCCGAAGCCTGGGAAATCGCGCTGACCGAAAAGACCCGGTCCACGGTGCTGGCCCTGTCGCGCCAGAACCTGCCTGCGGTCCGCAAGACCCACACCAACACCAACATGGTCGCCAAGGGGGCCTATGTGCTGGCTGAAGCTTCGGCCAAGCGCCAGGCGATCCTGATGGCCACCGGGTCCGAGGTGGAAATCGCGCTGAAGGCGCGCGAGGCGCTAGAAGCCCAGGGCATCGGCACGCGGGTCGTGTCCGTGCCGTCGATGGAGCTTTTTGCCGCGCAGGACGAGGCGTACCGCCGCAAGGTCCTGCCCCCCGGCCCGGTGCGCGTCGCGATCGAGGCGGGCGTACGGCAAGGCTGGGACCGCTGGCTCTTGGGCGAGCGGGGGCGTGAGGCCAAGGCCGATTTCGTCGGCATGTCCAGCTTTGGCGCCTCGGCCCCGATGGAACGGCTCTACGCCGAATTCGGGATCACCGCCGAGGCGACGGTCGCCAAGGTCAAGGCGCTGCTCTAGCCCGAAAGTTTACGGCGGACCGATAAGCGGCGGCTTAGGGCCGCCGCTTGCTTTTTGGCGGACGGGGCCGTGTTGCGCGTCTAAGGTCGCCCCGCCACAAGACGGGCGACACGGACAAGGCCCCCCCCGATGACAAGGACCGCCTGATGCGCTTGCTGAAAACCCTGCACAGTTGGCTTGGGGTCATCGTCCTGCCCTGGGTGCTGATCATCGGGCTGACCGGCCTGTACCTGAACCACGAACGCCTGGTGATGGGGTTTCTGGACCGCGACGGCTATGACGAGGACCTGTTCGACACCTGGCCCGGCGCGGCACCTCTGGGACCGGATCAGGCCCGCGCGCTGGCAGAACGCCTGTATCCCGGCCAGACGCTGCGGCTTTCGGGCGATACCAGCTATCACGGGCGCACGGCGGCGATCTTTGACGTCGATGGCACCCAGGTGATCGTGGCGCTGCAGACCGGGCACTACTGGATCAAGACCGACTACCGCCGCCGGACCCATGCGCCGGATGGCACGGTGCTGGAGACAAAGACCTATTGGGAAGGCATCTTCAAGCGGATGCATGTGCGCGGGTGGCTGACCTCGACCTTCGGGACCTGGCTTGCCGACATCACGGCGGCGGCGATGGTGGTCTTCGGGCTGACGGGGATCGTGCTCTTTCTGGTCCCGCGTGTCCGGCGGGTCCACAACCGGCGCAAGCGCCGCGCGGCGCCTTAGGCCCTGGCGCGCGGGCCCGGTCGGGCTTTTCATTTCCGGCAGCGCAGGTCAGTCTGCGCCCCGAGACAGAGGGGCATGCATGACACGTTGGCGAGGGTTGGCTCCGGCGATGGCCGGACCGAAAGCGGTGGACCTGGCACGTGCCGGGATCGGCGCCGCGCTGGGGCTGCTGGGGGCCGGGCTGATCCTGCAGGCGGTGGGGCTGGCCGGGCTGATCGCGCCGTTCGGGGCGTCGGCGGTGCTGGTCTATGCGGTGCCGAACAGCCCGCTTGCGCAACCCTGGTCCGTCGTGGTCGGCAACACCGGGGCGGCGCTGGTGGCGCTGGTGGCGCTGGCGGTCCTGCCCCCGGCGGGGTGGACCGCGCCGCTGGCGGTCGGGTTGGCGATTGCTGCGATGCTGGCCTTGCGGGCGCTGCATCCTCCGGGTGGGGCGGTCGCGCTGCTTTTGGCGCTGGCCCCTCCGGACCGCTGGGATCTGGCGCTGGCAACCATCGCCGCGGGGTCCGGGCTTCTGGTCGGCATCGGCATCCTGTGGAACCGCGCCTTCGGCCGGGCCTATCCGTTCCGCCAGCCGGCCCAGCCCGGGCCGCATGGCACGACCGACCCCATGCCGCAGGCCCGGATCGGGGTTGATCCTGCCGATCTTGCGACCATCCTGGACACCTACCGCCAGTCCGCCAACCTTGGCGTCGCGGACCTTGCCCGGCTGGTCGGCGCGGTCGAACAGGCCGCAGCGGCCCGCCAGATGGAGGGCTTTACCGCCGCCGACATCATGTCGCGCGATCTGGTGACCGTCAGCCCTGACACCGCGCTTGGCAGCGTGGCCGAGCTGTTTCGGTCAAGGGGATTCTCGTCGATCCCGGTGGTCGAGGGCGACCGGCTTCTGGGCCTGATCTTCCAGATCGACCTGATCCGCCGCGCGCGGGAGGATGCGTTCCGCAAGCACCACAGCCTGCTGGCCGCGCTGATGCGGCTGATCGACGACCACCGCGCGACGGCCCCCAGGGCGGGCGACATCCTGCAGGACTTTGGTGCCCGGGTGGCACCCGAGACGCCCGTGGGCACGCTGTTGCCGCTGCTGTCGGATGGCGGTGCCGAAGCCGTGCCTGTGGTATCGGGTCAAAGGATCGTCGGGATCGTCACGCGCACCGACCTTGTCTCGGCGCTTGCCCGGCGTCTGGCGCAGGCGACGGGCTAGTGACCAGTGGCGGGCTTGCCGCTGATCCGGGCGACCAGCGGGCCGATGACCCGCGTTGCCAGCGGGATCAGCAAGATGCCAAGAATCAGCCCGAACACCCCGTCCAGCGCCGCCGTCACCGCCCAGGTGACAAAGCCCTGCGCCACCGGCACGGCCTGGGCGACCACCTCGGAGGCATGGTGGATCGTCTCATAGGGCCAGGCCCAGAGATGCGTCACCTCCAGCCCGTGAATCACGATGTTGCCGCCGACCCACAGCATCGCCGCCGTCCCGACCGTGGACAGAAGCGCCATCAGCTTCGGCATCGCCAGCACCAGCCCGCGTCCCAGCGCCCTGCCCCCGCCGGTGCGCCCGGTCGCAGCCATGTGCAGACCCACATCGTCCATCTTCACGATCAGCGCGACCGCGCCATAGACGGCGATGGTGATGAAGATGCCGACCACCGCCAGCGTAACCGCCTGCAGCCAGAAGCTGGGGCTTTCGATGGTGGCCAGCGCAATGGTCATGATCTCGGCCGACAGGATGAAATCGGTCTTGATCGCACCGGCGACCTTTTCCTCTTCCAGATGCGCGGGGTCCTTGGTGTCAAAGTCCTTCTGGACCTCGTGGTCGGCATGGGGGGCGAACGCGTGCACCACCTTTTCCGCCCCTTCAAAGCACAGATAGGCCCCGCCCAGCATCAGCAAGGGCGTGATCGCCTGCGGCAGGAAATGGTCCAGCGCCAGAAGGGCCGGCAGCAGGATCACCAGCTTGTTGCGCATCGACCCGATGGCGATGCGGCGGATGATCGGCAGTTCGCGGTCGGCTTCGAACCCGTGGACGTATTTCGGTGTGACGGCCGCATCGTCGATCACCACCCCCGCCGCCTTGGCCCCCGCCTTGGCCGCCGCCGCCGCAATGTCATCGACCGAGGCCGCCGCAACCTTGGCAATCGCCGCGACGTCATCCAGAAGTGCCAGAAGTCCGCTCATGCCGTGCCCCTTGTGTGTTCAGTCCTGGATGTAGCGGGAAACGCAGGATTCGGCAAAGCGCTGCAACGGGTTAGCGCAAACAGGCGAAGATTGCGCTAACATTATGAAAAGACGTCGTTTTCCGACTTTTCTTGCCCGCGATCCCTAGATATCCCCGTCGCAGTTGCGAAAGGGACCCCAGGAACCATGACCATCACCATCGGGATCAACGGCTTTGGCCGCATCGGGCGCTGCACGCTGGCGCATATCGCGGAATCGAACCGCAACGACGTGCAGGTGGTGGCGGTCAACGCGACCGGGCCGGTCGAGACGAACGCGCACCTCCTTCGCTACGACAGCGTGCATGGCCGGTTTCCGGGGCTGGTCAAGGTGACCGACGCGGGGCTGGACCTGGGCCGCGGGCCGATCCGGATGATGTCGACCTATGACCCGGCAGAGCTGGACTGGCAGGGCGTGGACGTGGTGCTGGAATGCACCGGCAAGTTCAACGACCGCGACAAGGCCGCCGTCCATCTGGGGCGCGGGGCCAAGCGGGTGCTGGTGTCCGCCCCGGCGAAACGCGCGGACCTGACCGTGGTCTACGGCGTGAACCACCGCAGCCTTTTGCCCGAACACCTGGTCGTGTCGAACGCCTCTTGCACGACGAATTGCCTGGCGCCGCTGGCCAAGGTGCTGAACGACACGATCGGTATTGAATCGGGGATCATGACCACGATCCACAGCTATACCGGCGACCAGCCGACGCTGGACCGGCGGCACAAGGATCTGTACCGCGCCCGCGCCGCCGCCATGGCGATGATCCCGACCACGACCGGCGCGGGCAAGGCGATCGGCGAGGTGCTGCCGGAACTGGCCGGCAAGCTGGAGGGCAGCGCGATCCGGGTGCCGACCCCGAACGTGTCGGCTGTGGACCTGACCTTCATCGCTGGCAAGTCGGTGACCGTGGCCGAGGTGAACGAGATCATCCGCGAGGCCTGCGCCGGGTATATGGGCATGGTGATGGCCTACGATCCCGAGCCCAAGGTCTCGATCGACTTCAACCACACGCCACACTCGTCTATCTTCGCCCCGGACCAGACCCGAGTCGTCGGGCGGTCGGTCCGGGTTCTGGCCTGGTATGACAACGAATGGGGCTTTTCCTGCCGGATGGCCGATGTGGCCGGAGTGCTGGGGCGGCTGGCGAATTAACCGGGCCGCCTGGGCCCCAAAGGGGCCTGCATGACCAATGTGATCGCCTTCTGGCTGGCCGTGCTGATCCTTGGGGCCGGCGCGGCCGATCTGGTGCTGAACGACGGCCTGGCGCTAAGCTTTGTCTTGCGAAAATTCCTTGACTTGATCGAATGGGTGGCTTTCTGGCGCTGACCGCGTCAAACTGCGGTTGCATTTCCGTGCGATATCGCTTTGTTAGCGCTAGCAAGGCGGCACCTTTGGAGGACATGACATGGCGGTCAAGGTAGCGATCAACGGGTTCGGGCGCATCGGGCGCAACATCCTGCGGGCAATCGTGGAATCGGGACGCACCGACATTCAGGTCGTGGCGATCAACGACCTTGGCCCGGTCGAAACCAACGCGCACCTGCTGCGCTATGATTCGGTGCATGGCAAGTTTCCCGCGACGGTCACCACCGGGACCGACTGGATCGACGTTGGCCGCGGCCCCATGCAGGTCACCGCGCTGAAGAATCCCGCCGATCTGCCCTGGGGCGATGTGGACATCGTGCTGGAATGCACCGGCATCTTCACCTCCAAGGAAAAATGCGCGGCGCATCTTGAGAACGGCTCGAAGCGCGTGCTGATCAGCGCGCCCGGCGACGGGGCCGACAAGACCATCGTCTACGGCATCAACCACCACACGCTGACCAAGGACGATATCGTCGTCTCGAACGCGTCCTGCACGACCAACTGCCTGGTGCCGGTCGCGTCCGTCCTGCACGAGGTGATCGGGATCGAAAAGGGGATGATGACCACCATCCACTCTTACACCGGGGACCAGCCGACGCTGGACACGATGCACAAGGATCTGTACCGCGCCCGCGCGGCGGCACTGTCGATGATCCCGACCTCGACCGGGGCGGCGAAGGCCGTGGGTCTGGTGCTGCCCGAGTTGAAGGGCAAGCTGGACGGCATTTCGATCCGCGTGCCGACGCCAAACGTGTCGGTCGTGGACCTGAAATTCATCGCCAAGCGCGCAACCACCGTGGACGAGATCAACGCCGCGATCCGCAAGGCTGCCGATGGCAAGCTGAAGGGCATCCTGGGCTACACGGACGAAAAGCTGGTCAGCTCGGACTTCAACCACGACCCGCATTCGTCGGTCTTCCACATGGACCAGACCAAGGTGATGGACGGGACCTTCGTGTCGATCCTAAGCTGGTATGACAACGAATGGGGCTTCTCCAACCGCATGGCTGACACGGCGGTCGCGATGGGCAAACTGATCTGAACCTGCTGAAATCACAGGAAAAGGGCGCCTTCGGGTGCCCTTTTTTCATGCCTGAAGCCATGCAAGTAGAACATAGCCGCACCGCAGCATTGGGCGTTGTTGGCGCTAACAGAACCCTTATCTTGGCACCATGCGAGGAGAAAAAGCAGACCCCGCAGCGAAAGGACGACCAAGATGACGACTGTATACGAGATGCTGAAGACCGCCGCGACGAACTATGCGCGCTACCGCGAGACCCGCGACGAGATCGCGAACCTGCCGCTGGATGTGGCGCTGGACCTGGGGATCTATCCCGGCGACGCGGACCGGATCGCGCATGACGCGGTTTATGGCAAGGCGGCGTAAGCTGACCTGCCAAACCCGATGCGGGGGCCTTCGGGCCCCTTTTGCATGTCAGGCGTATTTGCTGCGCAATGCCGTCACGACCGGCGGAGTGACGAATTTCGACACATCCCCCCCCAGCCGGGCGATTTCCTTGACCAGCTTTGACGCAATCGCCTGACGGCGGGCATCGGCCATCATGAACACGGTTTCGATGCTGGCATCCAGCGCCCGGTTCATGCCTACCATCTGGAATTCATATTCGAAATCCGCCACGGCCCGCAGGCCGCGGATGATGATCCCCGCCCCCACATCGCGGGCGCAGTCGATCAGCAGGTTCTCGAACGGATGCACGACGATCTCGCCGCCGATCCGGGCGGTTATCGCGGCGCATTCCGCCTCGACCATGGCGACACGCTCTTCCAGATGGAACAGCGGCGCCTTGTCCCGGTTGATCGCGACGCCGATCACCAGCCGATCCACCAGCGCAAGGGCGCGCTGGATGATGTCGATGTGGCCCAGTGTGATGGGATCGAAGGTTCCCGGATAAAGCCCGATGCGCATGCACCGCCCTCCAACTGCCTGCCCGCGCACGCAACATTATTGCGCAGTCCGGTGCAAGCGCAAAGTGACCGGCCTAGAAGCCCTTGATCATGCCTTCCAGCGCATCCTTTTCGGCCGCCAGTTCCATCAGCCGCGCCTTGACCACGTCGCCGATGGAAATCAGGCCGACCATCTGCCCGTCCTCGATCACGGGCATGTGGCGGAACCGTCCGTCCGTCATCCGGCCCAGAACCGCATCGGTGCCTTCGCTGCGCGTGCAGGACACGATCTTTGCCGTCATCAGGCTTTCCACCGGATCGCCCAGGCACGCGGCCCCGCGCCGGCCAAGCTCACGCACGATGTCGCGTTCGGACACGATGCCCTTGGCCAACTTGCCATCCGCCGAGACGATGACCGCCCCGATCCGGCGCGTCGAGAGCAGTTCGGCCACCTTCTGCACCGGGGTTCCGGGGGCGACGGTGACCACAACGTCATCGCCTTTCGATTTGAGGATCTGCTGTACGAGCATGGGGCGGCCCCTCCGTCCTGACCGGAAGGCAAGGGTCGGGCCGACAAGGGGATTCTGTCAAGCGTGCTGTTCAGAGGCGGTCACCAGCGCCTCCAACTGCACCATTTCGGCCCGGACCTCGCGCGTCAACTGGTCGGCAAAGCGGTTCAGGCGTTCCACCCTCCCGTCGCCCTCATGCCGGATCAGCCAGAACGCGCGGGTCAGGTGGATGCGGTCGGTCAGGATCCGCGTCAGCCCGGGGGCCGCAGGCAGGGCGAAATCATGCACGACGCCAATCCCCGCCCCGTGCCGCAGCCAGTTCAACTGCACCGATACCGAGTTCGAGGTCAGCACCGCCGGGCCGATCCCGATCTCGGCCAGGTAATCCAGTTCCTTGTCGAAGATCAGGTCGGGGATGTAGCCGACGATGCGATGCGACTTCAGGTCATCGGGCGACAGGATCGGGGCGCTGCGCTGCAGATAGGCGCGGCTTGCGGCCAGATGCAGCCGGTAGTCGGTCAGTTTCTGCACCGTCAGCCGCCCGGCCTTGGGACGGCTGACCGCAATGGCCATGTCCGCCTCGCGCTTGGACAGGTTGAAGACGCGCGGCAGGGCGACGATCTGCACCTCCAGCCCGGGGTTCGCATCGCAGATCCGGGCCAGCACCTGCGGCAGAAGGTAGTTGGCGCAGCCGTCCGGCGCCCCCAGCCGGATCAACCCGGTCAGACCGCCCGGGCCGGTCAGGCTTTCGCCTGCGGCCAGGGTGGCACGTTCCGCCGTTTCCGCATGCGGGATCAACCGAGCGCCCGCTTCGGTCAGCGCATAGCCCTGCGGCGACTTGGTGAAAAGCCGCGCCTGGACCGAGTCTTCCAGCCGGGCGATCCGGCGACCGACCGTGGCCGGATCGACCTTCAGCCGCTTGCCCGCCGCCGACAGGCTTTCAGTGCGCGCCACGGCCAGAAAGATGCGCAGGTCGTCCCAGTCCATCGCCGCTCCTGTCTGGGGTGGGCAGATTGCCCACCCTACGCGGATCCCTACAATTCTGCAAAACGCTTTTGGTCAAATGTCGCTTTGTCTGGCGTTTCCGCACGTATAGAACAACCTCAGCAACTTGGGGAGGATTCCATGCAGGAAATCGGTCACTGGATCAACGGCAAGCTGGTCAAAGGCACTTCGGGCCGCTTTGCGGATGTCTACAACCCCGCCACGGGCGAGTTGCAGGCCAAGGTCGCGCTGGCGACCCCGGCCGAACTGGACCACGCCATTCAGGACGCCGCCAAGGCGCAGCTGATCTGGGCCGCGACCAACCCGCAGCGCCGCGCCCGGGTGATGATGGCCTTTGGCGCGCTGATCAACCGCGACATGCACAAGCTGGCCGAGATGGTCGCCCGCGAACATGGCAAGACGATCCCGGATGCCAAGGGCGACGTGCAGCGCGGGCTTGAGGTTGTCGAGGTCTGCATGGGCGCCCCGGCGATGCTGAAGGGCGAGGCAATGGACAGCGCCGGTCCGGGCATCGACCTTTACGCCATGCGTCAGCCCCTGGGCGTGGTTGCGGGCATCACGCCGTTCAACTTTCCGGCGATGATCCCGTTGTGGAAGATGGCCCCCGCCCTGTCCTGCGGCAACGCGATGATCCTGAAACCCAGCGAGCGGGTGCCCTCGACCGCGCTGTACCTGGCGCAACTGCTGCAAGAGGCCGGTCTGCCCGACGGCGTGCTGCAGGTGGTGAACGGCGACAAGGAAACCGTGGACGGCATCCTTGACCATCCGGTGATCCAGGGCGTGGGCTTTGTCGGATCGACCCCGATCGCGCAATACATCTATGGTCGAGCGGCGACGAACGGCAAACGCGCCCAGTGCTTTGGCGGTGCCAAGAACCACATGATCATCATGCCGGACGCCGATCTGGACAAGGCGGCGGATGCGCTGGTCGGGGCCGGCTATGGCGCTGCTGGCGAACGCTGCATGGCAATCTCGGTCGCGGTGCCGGTTGGTCAGAAGACCGCCGATGCGCTGATCGAAAAGCTGATCCCCAAGATCGAAAAGCTGAAGGTCGGGCCCTATACGGCAGGCAATGACGTCGACTTCGGGCCGCTGATCACCAAAGCCTCGCTGGAGCGGGTCAAGGGTCTGATCGGCTCGGGCGTGGAACAGGGTGCCAAGCTGGTGATCGACGGGCGCAACCTGAAGATCCAGGGCTATGAAAACGGCTTCTTCGTCGGGCCGAGCCTGTTCGACAACGTCACCCCGGATATGGACATCTACAAGCAGGAGATCTTTGGCCCCGTGTTGTCGACCGTCCGCACCGGGTCCTATGAAGAGGCGCTGAAGCTGGTGATGGACAACGAATACGGCAACGGCACCGCGATCTATACCGCCGACGGCGATACCGCGCGCGACTTTGCCAGCCGGGTGAATGTCGGCATGGTCGGCATCAACTTCCCGATCCCGGTTCCGCTGAGTTACTTCAGCTTCGGTGGC
>JAKQLM010000371.1 GCA_029567145.1 Pseudomonadota bacterium | reverse complement strand
CCGGTCGCCATCACCCGCAGATCGCAGGCGGCGGCAAGTTCAAGGCCACCGCCAAAGGCGTGGCCGGTCAGGACCGCAATCGTGGGTTTGCCCAGCCGGGCCAGCCGGTCAAAGATCCGGTGGCCGTCGCGCACCCAGTGGCGGGCAAACTCGGCCGGGCTCAGATCGCCCCAGCCGTTGATGTCGGCCCCGGTGCAGAATGTGCGGTCGCCGGTGGCGGTCAGCATCACGGCGGCAATTGACGGGTCAGGGTCGATCACCTCAAGATGCGCGGCCAGTTGGGCCAGCATGTCCACCGTGAAGGCGTTCATCTTGGCCGGATTGTCGAGGCAAAGCTCGGCGACATTGCCGTGGCGGGAGAAATGAACGGCGCTCATTTGCCCCACCCCATCGGTGCGTCAGCCAATAGCGACGGCGGCAGGGTGATCGCATCCGGCGCAATCTGCACCCGCCCGCCCGACGCCGCGACGATGTCGCGCGCGGGGTCGATGCCGGGAATGATTTCGGTTGCGATCAGGCCCGCGTCCGTCAGCCGGATCACGCAGCGTTCGGTGATGTACAGAACCTCTTGCCCCACCTGAAGCGCGCGCCTGCCCGAGAAGGTGACGTGCTCTACCGCCTCGACCATCTTGGTGAACGTGCCGGGGGTTGTGACCGTGATGCCCTTGGGCGTCAGGTCGATCTGCGCGCCCGCCTCGAACCAGCCCGAGAACACGATCTTCCTTGCACCCGAGGTGATGTCGACGAACCCGCCGCAACCCGCCGTCAGATAGGGCTTCTTGGCCAGTTTCGAGACGTTGACGTTGCCCTCGCGGTCCACCTCCATGAAGGACAGGAACGACACGTCGAACCCGCCGCCCTGAAAGGTGATGAACTGCTGCGGGCTGGGCACGAAGGCATCGGCGTTGGACGCGCAGCCAAAGGCGAAGCCGGTCAGCGGCATCCCCCCGACGGCCCCCTGTTCGATGACCCAGGTCACCGCCTCGGGGTGGCCTTCCTCCAGCAGGATGCGCGGGACCATGGCGCTGATGCCAAAGCCCAGGTTGGCAGTCATGCCGGGGCTGAGCTCCATTGCCGCGCGCCGGGCGATGACCTTTTCCACGCCATGCTCTGCCAGGGCAAAGCTGTCCCAGGGCCGCATGATCTGGCCCGAGATGGCCGGGTCATACAGTGTCTCGCAGGTCTGCTTCTGGTCGGGGTCGATCACCACCAGATCGACCAGATGCCCCGGCACCCGCACGTCATGCGGCCGCAAGGATCCGCGTTTGGTCATGCGGGACACCTGCGCGATCACCAGCCCGCCGTGGTTGCGCACGCAGATTGCCTGCTCCAGCCCGCCCAGATAGGCGCCTTCGTGTTCATAGGTCAGGTTGCCATGGTCGTCCGCCGTGGTCGCCCGCAGCACGGCCACGGTCGGCACGATGTTGGGGTAATGCAGCCAGGTGTCGCCTTCGAACTCTACCCGCTTGACGATCGGCGCTTGCGCAGCCGTCTTGTTCATCGCGCAGCCCTGCCGGATCGGGTCGGCGAAGGTGTCCATGCCGACCTTGGTCAGCACCCCTGGCCGCCGCGCCGCCGCTTCTCGCGTCATGTCGAACAGGATGCCCGAGGGCACGTTGTAGGCGGCCACCCGATCCTCGACGATCATCTTCCAGATCTCCGGCATCGGCTTTGACGACGGGCCAGAGGGATACGAGCCACCCAGGATCCGCGTCAGAAGACCATCCTTGGCGATGTGATCGACACCTTTGACGCCGTACATGTCGCCTGCGGCAATCGGGTGAATGGTGGTCAGGTTGCGCGGATGACCGGTCGAATCAAAGCGGTCACCGATGGCCTGCAGCACAAGGTCGGGGCACCCCAGGGCCGAGGACGACGACACCGTGACCACGGCCCCGTCGGGAATGCGGGCCGCTGCATCGGCGGCACTTGTCGGCTTGCTCATCGGCCGTCTCCATACCGCACGGTCTGGCGCTGGCCGGTAAGTGCTGCCTGGCGGACCGCTTCGGCGATCTGCAGCGACCTCACCCCATCGTGCCCCGTGGCCGCAGGCGCAGACCTGCCCGCAACCGCCGCGCCGAAATCGCGCAGGACACCCTGGTAAAGCCCGGCGCGGTCGAACTCGACCCGCGTGGTGCCTGCAGCGGTGACAAGGTCGATCTCGCCCTGCGGCTCTTGTGACAGCACACCCCGCGCCAGGATCGAGCCCCTGGTGCCATGCACCTCCAGCCCCGAAGCGGCGAAGGGGTGGGTAAAGCTTTCATGGCTGAAAATCATCGTGCCCGACGGCATCGCCCAGACCGACATGGCGCTGTCCTCGACCCCCTGGCCCAGGCCCGTGGTGTCCATCTGCGCGACGACGGACACCGGGTCTTCGCCCAACAGGAACCGCACGCAATCTGCGTTGTGGACGGTCAGGTCGGCAATCACCCCGCCGCCCGCTTCCGGATTGTCCAGCCGCCAGCCGCGCAGGTGGACCGGCAGTTCGACCGCGTGGAACACCCGCAGGGACAGCACCTTGCCGACCGTGCCCGAGACGATCAGCTTGCGGACTGCCCGCAGGCTGCCGGCATTGCGCAGATGGTGGTTGGTGGCAAACACGACGCCCGCCTGTTCGGCGGCCCGCACCATGGCCAGCGCGTCCGCGATGCGGGTCGCCAGGGGCTTTTCGCACAGCACATGCTTGCCCGCCGCTATCGCCGCCATGGCCTGTGCATGGTGCTTTTCGTTGGTGGACGAGATGTAGACCGCATCCACCCCGGGATCGGCCAAAGCCACCGCCAGGCTGGTACCGGACTGGGCAATGCCGTGGGTCCGGGAAAATTCGGCCGCGCGGTCGGACGAGCCGCTGACGACCCAGCGGACAGTGCCGCCCGCTTGGGCGCGGACCGCAGGGACCAGATACTGACCGGCAATCGTGCTTGCCCCGACAAACGCCCAGTTCACAACGGTGTCCTCCCCCTAGGCGCGATTTGGATCGTTCCTGCTGTCTATTGGAACGATCCATATACTGTCAATGGGAACGTTCCATCGGCGCCGGCAGGCAAGGACCGTCAGACGCCAAGGCTATGGGACTGTTGGATTTTCGCTATTCGGCTGGGCAAAGGGGACGCCTGTCAGCCAGCGGCATCTGCAAGGGTGCCGCATCAGGTGAAGGAATCAGGGTGCCTGACACCCGGGTTCCCTGTCCGCCGACAGGTCGCAAAGGGATCGGCCCGCCCCTCCGCCAAGCTGGCCCGAGTGCGGCGATCTCGGTGGGGCTGGTCCCTGTCGGTTGACCGCTAGACGCGGCCAGAGGCGCCCAGGCTGCGGATTGCGGCGCGGGCGGCAGCGGCAACCGGGGCTTCGGTGTCGCGCAGGATCGCGATCCGGTCGAACCGGTCGCCATCGCGCGCAAGGCTGTCGCGCAGGGCCAGGCCAAAGGCCTGACGCAGTTCGGTTCCGATGTTGACCTTGGCGATCCGTCCGCTGGCGGCAAGGCTGGCGCGCTGGGCAGCGGCGATGCCCGACCCGCCGTGCAGAACCAGGGCGACAGTCGTCAGGGCCGCGATGTCCCGCAGACGGGGCAGGTCCAGACCTTCGCCCGGCCCCTGTTGCAGATGCAGGTTGCCCACCGAAATCGCCATGGCATCGACGCCGGTTTCACGGGCAAAGCGGGCGGCCTCGTCCGGATCTGTCCCGGTCGAGGCTGCGCCACCGGCATAGCCGACGACGCCGATCTCGCCTTCGCAGGACGCCCCGGCGGCATGGGCGAGGTCGGCCGCTGCCGCCGTCAGTGCAATGTTCTGGTCAAGCGGCAGACCAGAGCCGTCGATCATCACCGAGGTAAAGCCCGCGTCCAGCGCCGCCCGGCAATCGTCCAGCGTATAGCCATGGTCCAGATGGGCCACCACCGGCACCGAGGCCGCTTCGGCCAGGTGCCGGAACATGCGGCCCAGGATCGGCAGGGGGGTGTGCGCCCGGCAGCCCGGACCGGCCTGCAGGATCACCGGCGCGCGCTCGGCCTCGGCGGCGGCGACATAGGCGCGCATGTCCTCCCATCCCAGGCAGACAAGACCGGGCACCGCATAGCCGTCCCGCACGGCCGGTTCCAGCACCTGAGCCAGCGTCACCAGCGTCATTTGAACTTGGCCACCATGTCCATGATCCCGGGAATCGTGTGCAATTGTGCGGCGTGGGTCGGCTGGAAATACTGTTTCAGGCTGCGCTGTGACCGGCCGCCCAGGATGGTGAAATAATACATCTCGTAGCCCGGCAGCACGCAGCAGGGGTGATAGCCCTTGTCGATCAGCACAGTAGACCGGTTCATGATGTGATAGGCTTCGCCCGGTTCGTTATCCACCCGCTGCAACATTTGCAGACCCGAGCCATAGTCGGGCTTGAAGCGGAAATTGTAGCATTCGTCGTGGCGGGTTTCATCCGGCAGGCGTTCGGTGTCGTGCTTGTGGCTGGGAAAGCCCGACCAGCCGCCCGCGCCGACGGTGAACAGCTCGCTGACCAGAAGACGACCGACGCGGTCATGGTAGGCCGCGCCCAGGATGTGCTTGATCTTGCGGTGGGTTTTGGTGTCGTCCGATCCGTATTGCACCTTGTCGATATCGGCGGCCCGCACGGCAAAGGGGCGCAGGGTTTCGGCGAACTTCGCCCCCGCGATGAAGATCTCGGTGTCGGTCAGGGCGGTGATCCGGGTGCCGGCATCGGTGGGGACATAGACACCCTCGGGCTCTCCGTCCCAGACATCCGCGCCGCGGTTGCCGATCGCGGCAAAGGTTTCGCCCGTCGTCTCGACCGTCACGGTGCCCGTCGCGGGGACGACGCAGGTTTCATAGCCCGGGGTGCGATAGTCGAAGTGTTCGCCCGCCTTCAGGGTGACGATGTTGAAATAGACCAGCGGCACCAGGGCGTGTTCCGTGTCGACGATGGCGCGGTTCTGGTTGTCGTGCGGGGCGATGTGCATGGCGATGCCTTTATGCGGACGGTCCGGGAGTTTGGCCAAGAAAGCGATCAAGCTCCGCGCCAGTGGGCATGGCGGGGGCGCAGCCGACACGGGCCACGACCATCGCGGCAGCAGCCGATCCGCGCAGGACGGCGGCCCTGACCGGAAGACCGCTGGCCAGCCCGGCGATGAAGGCCCCCAGGAAACTGTCGCCCGCGCCGGTAGGTTTCAGGGCCTGGGTCGGGTAGATGCCGGTGGCGAACTCACCCTCGGACGTCAGGGTCACCGCGCCCTTTTCGCCCCTTTTGTAAACGACGATCTGCGCCCCGTTCGCGACCAGGCTGCGCGCCTTTTCCAGCCCCTGATCGGGGTGCCCGGCCATGAAGCCGAATTCCACGTCATTGCCCACGATCACATCGCACAGCGCCCCGGCGCGCGAATAGACCTCGGCCGCCACGGCGGGCGATGGCCAGGAGTAGGGCCGATAGTCCACATCGAAGATCAGCGGCAGACCTGCGGCGCGGGCCAGGTCGAAGGCGCGGAAGGCGGCGCTGCGCGACGGTTCGGCGGCCAAGACCGTGCCGGTCGTGATCAGGGCCGAATAGGCAGGATAGTCGACAGCTTCGACATCGGCCACGGACATCGCGAAATCGGCGGCGTTGTTGCGGTAGATGACGGACTGGCAATTCTCTGGTCGCGTTTCAACCACGGCAAGCGAGGTGCGCGGCTCACCCGGGACGGCGCGGACATGCACGCGGTCGATGCCATAGGCGTCCAGCTGCGTCAGGCAGAAGCGTCCGACGGCATCGTCCGACACGCAGGTGACCAGCGCGGCCGTGCATCCCTGCCGGACAAGCGCCACGGCGATATTGGCCGAAGACCCGCCAAGTGCGGCGGTAAAGCGGGTGGCGCTTTCAATCGTCGTGCCGGGGGGATCGGCGTACAGGTCCATCCCGGCGCGACCGATCACCAGGCACGGCTGCCTGCCAAGACGGGACAGGTCGGCCATCAGACGCCCGGCCGTTGCGCGGAACGCCCGGCCTCGACCTTGTCATGGCTGGCGGTCACGCTGGCCAGGCTGGACACCTCGGGCGTCCCGATCTCCCACCAGGCGTGGCCTTGGGCGGTCCAGCCGTCATAGGGATCGACCTGCATGACGATGACCGTGGTT
>JAKQLM010000353.1 GCA_029567145.1 Pseudomonadota bacterium | reverse complement strand
CGATGGCCGCCGCGATATCTGGAGCGAGGATCCCTCTGACGCGCTTGCCTCGACCGCTGCCTACCTTGCCCGGTCAGGCTGGACGCCGGGCCTGCCCTGGGGGATGGAGGTCACGCTGCCGTCAGGCTTTGACGCTGGCCTTCTGGGGCGCGGAAACGGGAAATCCGCCGATGCTTGGGCAGCCTTGGGTGTCCGGGCGGCAAGTGGTGGGTCCTTGGCGGGCGGCTCGATCATCGATGGCGGCGGCCCCTATTTCCTGCTGACTCAGAACTTCGCGACGATCCTGCGCTATAACAACGCGCAGAACTATGCGATCGGGGTGGGGCACCTGTCCGACCGCCTGCTTGGCCGGGGCGAAATTCGTGCAAACTTCGGGCCGGACGCTGCGGGTATGACCAAGGCCGACCGGCAGGACCTCCAGCGCCTCTTGACCGCGCGGGGCTTTGATACCGGTGGCACCGACGGGGTGATCGGTGCCAAGACCCGTTCGGCGATCAGCGCCTATGAGGCAAGTGTCGGACTGCCGGTAACAGGCGAACCGACGCTGGCCTTGCTGCAAAGGCTGCGGTGACCAAGGGTCCGGCAACCAAACGTTTCCCAGAAAAGTGCCAGACCTGCCTTGCGGGCAGGGCCTAGTCTTTCGCCGGAAGCACGGGCCGCTTCAGCGTGGTCACCTCGCGCACGAAGGCATAGTCGTGATAGCCCAGCCGCGCGGCAGGGGCATAAAGACGGGGATCCAGATAGCCGTCCACCAGATATTCGTCGCGGATATGGACGCCGACCACCTCGCCCAAGAGCAGCCGTTCGGGGCCCAGAAGCTCGACCAGCTTCACCACCCTGCATTCCAGCGTCGCCGGGGCATCGGCCACGCGGGGGCAATCGATGGCCACACACTCGGCCTTCTCCACCCCGGCCCTGATGAATTCGTCGGTCCCGCGCAGAAAGGCAGCCGAGGTCGCGTTCATCTTCAGAAGGGCTGCTTCGGCCACCACGTTCACCGCGAACACGCCCGAGACCACGGCATTCATCATGCTGTCGCTGAAATCGCCCGAAAACATCACCTGCGGCGGGGTGTAGCCCACGGCGTTGAAAAAGGAATAGGGCGCAAGGTTGTCGCCTGTCGCCGCACGGGTCGAAATCCAGCCAATCGGCCTTGGGGACACAATGGCCGAAAACGGGCTGTGTGGCAGACCATGGCCTTCTGAGGGGCGGTAGAACATCGTGGCACGCCTTTTCCTAAGTTGAACGAAAGACTGCGTCATGTTACGGCCCGGTTCCAGCGGATTCGGCACTGCAGCAAATCGGGTATCAGGACGGGGGAAGCTTCTGG
>JAKQLM010000351.1 GCA_029567145.1 Pseudomonadota bacterium | reverse complement strand
CGTCGCCGGGGCCGTCCGCCATTCGCCGCTGCACGAGATCATCTTCGGCAGCGTCACCGGAACGGTGCTGGACGGCGACTGCCCGCTTCCGGTGCTGCTGTCGGCCTGATGCCCCCCCCCGGGGGCCGGGCTCTGGTTCGGCCCCGGGCCACTTCTGCTGGCCTTTCCTCCCGTCGCAAATCTTGCCCACCACTCCCCGATCGCACAGCTTTCCAACCGGTAAATGCCCGCGCCTAACCCGTTGAGTCCAAAGGCCGCGAGAATCTTTGTGGTGTGGACACTTTCCCTTCCCTCTGCCGCCTGCTACCCATTTCCGGCAAGTGAAGGACGTCGTCGTGCCGATCTCTGAAAATCTCCGCGGCATTCTTCTGATGTGCGCCTCGATGGCCGCCTTCACGATCAACGACACCTTCATGAAGTCGGTGACAACGACCCTGCCGCTGTATCAGACCATCACCCTGCGCGGCCTGATCGCCGTGACGGGCCTTGGCCTTCTGGTCATCGTCACCCGGGCCTACCGCTTCCGGCTGAACCGCCGCGACGGCGGGCTGATCCTTTTGCGCTCGTTGGCCGATGTCGCGGCGACGATCCTGTTTCTCGAGGCGCTCTTGCGGATGCCGCTAGCCAACCTGTCGGCCATCCTGCAGGCGCTGCCCTTGTTCATCACCCTGGGGGCCGCGGTGGTCTATGGCGACAGGATAGGCTGGCGGCGGATGACGGCGATCCTTGTCGGGCTCATCGGCGTCCTGATCATCATCCGTCCGGGGACCGAGGGCTTCGACCGCTGGGCGCTGCTTGGCATTGCCTCGGTCGCCTGCGTCGTCGTGCGCGACCTGTCGGTCCGGCCGATCCAGGGAGAGTTGCCCTCGGCCCTGGTGGCGCTTGGGGCGGCGGTGGCGGTCACCGGGATGGGCCTGATCGGTGCCAGCTTTCAGGGCCTTCAGCCGGTCTCCGGGGTCGAGGCCGCCAAGGTCCTGGGCGCGGGCCTGTTCCTGATCGTGGGTTACCTGACCTCGGTCATGGCGATGCGGCATGGCGACATCGGCCTTGTCGCGCCGTTCCGCTATACCTCGCTGCTTTGGGCCATCGCGCTTGGCTTTCTGGTCTTCGGCAACCTGCCGGATGCCTGGACCCTGCTTGGCGCGGCCATCG
>JAKQLM010000302.1 GCA_029567145.1 Pseudomonadota bacterium | reverse complement strand
GCCTTTGTTGCTGTTGCACCCGTCGGGGCCGTTGGGAACCGCGCGGTCTGGCATGATGCTGGCCGAGGTGACGCCCGCCCTGCAGGCCGAGGTCGAGGCGCTGAAGGCCGAAGTGCAGGAGCTGAATGATCTGCGCGCGCTGGAGGCCGCGGCCACCGACACGCTGGCCCGGGGGCTGAGTGCGGCACAACAGGCGCGCACCGAATTGAGCAAGGCGATTTCCGACCGGGTCGATCTGCCCAAGCGGTTCACCGAAGACCCCGAGGCGTTGCAGGGCCTGTTGACCAGCGCCGATACGCTGGAGGCCTTTGCCCAGGGGTTGGTGCCGGATGACGAGGCCGATGGCGCCAGCTTTGAAAACGCCAGGGGCACGCTGCCGCTGCCGGTTCTGGGCACCGTGCTGCGCCGCGCCGACGAGGCCGATGCCACCGGCATGCGCCGCCCTGGCATCACGCTGGCGGTGGCGCCGCGCGCGCTGGTGACCAGCCCCTGGCCCGCGACCATCCGTTATGTCGGGCCGTTGCTCGACTACGGAAATGTGATGATTCTTGAACCCGGCGGGGGCTATCTTCTGATATTCGCCGGGATGGGCACGGTTTATGGTGCCGTGGGAGATGTGGTTGCCGCCGGTGCACCGCTGGGGTTGATGCCGGGCGGAGACCCGGCGGTGGATGAGTTTCTGGCCTCGGTCGCAGATGGTGGTGGCGCGCGGGACTCGGAAACGCTTTATATGGAACTGAGGCTGGATACCGCACCGGAAGACCCGGCGGGCTGGTTTGCCGCAACGAAGGAATAGGACGCGGATGAAAAAAGTTGTGATGGCCGCATTCGGCGGGGCATTGGTGGGGATCGCCCTGACAACCCAGGTTGCGGGCCCGCTGATCGCGGAAGAAACCGAAAAATCCGCCTCGGTCTATGAACAGCTTGATCTGTTCGGGGACATTTTCGAACGCATCCGCGCGCAATATGTGGAGCCGGTGGAAAGCGAAAAGCTGACCGAAGCCGCGATCAACGGCA
>JAKQLM010000298.1 GCA_029567145.1 Pseudomonadota bacterium | reverse complement strand
GTTACGCTGGGGATGAAAGGCGAACGCATCGACGCCCGCGACGGGGGCAAGGGCGCGGGTCCAGAGCGCCCGGTCCTGGCCCGCGGCCGCGTGCGGTTTGTCGGCGAGGCGATTGCCGTGGTGATCGCGGACAGCCCCGACGCGGCCAAGGATGCCGTAGAGGCTATTTCCTATGATATCAAGGAACTCTCTCCCTCTCTTCACCTGAAACCTGAAGAACCGGCGCTGCATCCCGAGGCCCCGCAGAACCGCGCCTTCGAATATCTTTTCGGCGATGAGGCCGGGACCGAGGCGGCGCTGGCCAGCTCTGCCCACCGGGTCGCGCTGGAGGTGGTGCACAACCGCGTCACCGCCGCGCCGATGGAACCTCGGGCCGCCTATGCCGAATGGGACGGCGACCGGCTGCATCTGTGCGTCAACGGCCAGGGCGTCTGGGTGCAAAGGAACGAGCTGTCCCGGATGCTGGGCCTGCCGCGCGACCGCATCCGCGTCACCAATCCCGATGTGGGTGGCGGCTTTGGCATGAAGGGGATGACCTATCCCGAGTACGTGGTGATCAGCCACGCCGCGCGGCGGTTGGGCCGTCCGGTGGCCTGGCTGTCGACCCGGACCGAAGGCATGCTGACCGACAACGCCGGGCGCGACCTTGTGGCAACGGCAGAGCTGGGCTTTGATGCCGACCATCGGATCACGGCCTACCGCGTTAACCTTGTCACAAACCTTGGGGCCTACAATTCGCAGTTCGGTCAGGCGATCCAGACCGAGCTGTTCGCCAAGGTTCTGACGGGGGTCTACAAGGTGCCGCATGCCGCGCTTCTGGCCACGGGGGTCTATACCAACAGCGTCCCGATCGACGCCTATCGCGGCGCGGGGCGGCCCGAGGCGATTCTCACCGTCGAACGCGCGATGGACCAGGCCGCGCGGGTCCTGGGCGTCGATCCGGTCGAGTTGCGGCTGAAGAACGTGATCCGCGACTTTCCCCATGTCACGCTGGAGGACGAGATCATCGACGGCGGCGATTTCGCGGGGCTTCTGGGCACGGTGGCGCCGCGTGCGGCCGGTTATGCCGACCGGCTGGCCGTCAGCCGCGCCAGGGGCCGTCTGCGCGGGATCGGCGTTGCCGCCTATATCGAGGCGATTCTGGGCGACCCGGACGAAATCGCCCGGCTGTCGCTGGACGGGGACGGGGGGGCCACGCTCTATGTCGGCACCCAGTCGAACGGGCAGGGGCATGAAAGCGTCTATTCCCGCATGGTGGCCGAGGCGACCGGCCTTGCGCAGGACATGGTCCGGATCGTCGAAGGCGACAGCGACCGGATCGCGCGGGGCGGGGGGACTGGGGGCTCTCGGTCCGTCACGGTTCAGGGCACGGCGACGCGGGCGACGGTGACGGCGATGATCGGCGCGTTCGAGACGTTCCTTGCGCAGAAATGGGGGGTCGAGGCCGTCGATTTCGCCGATCACCGTTTCGGCGCGCCCGGCACGAACCACCGGCTGACCCTGGCTGAAGCGGCGGCCTTGGCCCGGACCAGGGGCCGGATGGACCTGATCGACCGGAGCGAGAAGATCCTGCTGGACGGCCGGTCCTTCCCGAACGGCGTGCATCTGGCCGAGGTGGAGATCGACCCCGAAACCGGGGGGCTGGTTCTGGACCGCTATTCGGTGGTGGATGACTTCGGCGTGCTGGTCGCGCCCAATCTGGTCGAAGGGCAGGTGCATGGCGGCATCGCGCAAGGGTTCGGCCAGGCGGTGACGGAATGGCTGGTCCAGGACGACACCGGGCAGGTGCTGGCCGCCACGTTCATGGATTACGGGATGCCGCGCGCCAGTGACCTGCCGATGTTTTCCTTTGCCGAACAAGGCATTCCGACCCGGACCAACCCTTTGGGCATGAAAGGCTGCGGCGAGGCGGGGACCGTCGGGGCGCTGGGTGCGATTTCAAACGCCGTGCGCGATGCGCTGGCCCCGGTCGGGGTGGCGCGGGTGGACATGCCGTTCACGCCGCACCGGATCTGGACCTGGATCGAGGAGGCCCGCCACGCGATTTCTTGACCGCCTTCGCAGCTATTTCCGCCGCTCGCCCGAGGTCACGGCGGAACCGGCTCCGGCCCCCGAACCGGGCCGGGTGCGGGGCAGGGTCGATCATGTCATCATCCTGGATGGCACGATGTCCAGCCTAGAGCCGGGGCATGAAAGCAACCCGGGCCTGATGTTCCGGCTGTTGCACGAAATGGGGGCGCATGCGAACCGGCGTCTGTATTACGAGCCGGGAATGCAGTGGGAGGGCTGGCTGCGCGGGCTGGCGCTGATCGAAGGCCGCGGGGTCGCGCCGCAGATCCGGCGGGCTTATGGCTGGCTTGCCTCGGGCTATCGCGAGGGGGACCGGATCTTTCTGTTCGGTTATTCGCGCGGGGCCTTTGCGGTGCGGTCGCTGGCCGGGGTGATTGACCGGGTCGGGCTTTTGCGGCGGGAACATGCGACGGAACGCGCGGTCACTCTGGCCTGGCGGCATTATGAACGCGACCCGGCCAGCCTGCCGGCGCAGGCCTTTGCGCGGCGGTTCTGCCACCTGGAGGCTCCGGTCGAGATGGTCGGGGTCTGGGACACGGTCAAGGCGCTGGGCCTGCGGCTGCCGGTCTTCCGGATGTTCGCGACCGACCGGCACGGCTTTCACAACCACCAGCTGGGCGCGTCGATCCGGCACGGGTTTCACGCGCTGGCGCTGAACGAAACGCGGATGGCGTTCGAGCCGGTGCTGTGGGACTGCCCGCCCGGCTGGGAGGGCAACGTGCAGCAGGTCTGGTTCCGGGGCGCGCATGGCGATGTCGGCGGGCAGATCGGCGGCTTTACCGACGCGCGGCCCCTGGCGAACATCCCGCTGGTCTGGATGCTGGACCAGGCCGAGGCGCTGGGTCTGGCCCTGCCAGAGGGCTGGCGCGCGCGCTTTCCCTGCGATGCCGAGGCTCCGATGGTCGGGACCTGGAAAAGCTGGGGCAAGGCGTTCCTGTGGCGGCGGCGGCGGAGTGTGGGGCGCGACAGGTCAGAACAGCTGCACCCGACAGCGGTCAAGGCCGCGGCCGGCCGCTGGCGGCAGGTCCTGCCCGCCGAGTAGGGGGCGAAAAGGCCGGACTGCGACGTCCGGCCCCCCGTTTCAGCGGTGACGCAAGTCGACGTAGTCGCGCTGGGTCGGCCCGATGTACAGCTGGCGCGGACGCCCGATCTTCTGGTTCTTTTCGCCGATCATCTCTTTCCACTGGCTGATCCAGCCCACGGTCCGGCTGATCGCGAAGATCGGGGTGAACATCGCGGTGGGGAACCCCATCGCCTCAAGGATGATGCCGGAATAGAAATCGACGTTCGGATACAGCTTCTTGGAGATGAAGTATTCATCCTCCAGCGCGATGCGTTCCAGTTCCTTGGCGACCTGCAAGAGCGGGTTGTTTTCCACGCCCAAGAGGGCCAGCACCTCGTCCGCGGATTCCTTCATCACCTTGGCACGCGGGTCGAAATTCTTGTAGACCCGGTGGCCAAAGCCCATCAGCTTGACGCCGCTGGTCTTGTCCTTGGCCTTGGCGATGAATTCCGGGATCCGGTCCACGGTGCCGATTTCGCGCAACTGTTCCAGCGCCGCCTGGTTCGCGCCGCCATGGGCAGGCCCCCAGAGGGAAGCGATACCGGCCGCGATACACGCAAATGGGTTGGCCTGCGACGAACCAGCGAGGCGAACGGTCGAGGTGGACGCATTCTGTTCGTGGTCGGC
>JAKQLM010000293.1 GCA_029567145.1 Pseudomonadota bacterium | reverse complement strand
AAATGGCCCCGCGCATCCTGCAGCGTGTCGCATCGCCGGAAACCAGCGCCTATGTCCGCGCGCTGCACCTTTCGCACGGGGTGACCGTGCTGGAGGAAACCGGGCTGGACCGGCTGGAGGGCGCCTCTCGCGTCACTGGCGCGGTCCTGAAGGACGGGCGCGTGCTGCCCGCCGATTTCGTGATCGTGGGGGTCGGGATCACGCCGAACACTCAGTTGGCCGAGGCGGCGGGGCTGATGATCGACAACGGCATCGCCACGGATGCGCTGGGCCGGACGTCGGACCCGTCGATCTGGGCGGCGGGGGACTGCGCGTCGTTCCCGCAGGGCGAGGGGCGGCTGCGGTTGGAATCGGTCGGCAATGCCATCGACATGGCCGAAGTCGTTGCGGCGAACATGCTGGGGGCGGACCAGCCCTATCTGGCGAAGCCGTGGTTCTGGTCGGATCAGTTCGACCTGAAACTGCAGATCGCGGGGCTGAACACCGGCTATGACCGGATCGTCACCCGGACCGAAGGCGGCACCAGCTTCTGGTACTTCCGGGGCGACAGTTTGCTGGCGGTCGATGCGATGAACGACAGCCGCGCCTACATGGTCGGCAAACGGCTGATCGAGGCGGGCAAATCGCCCTCGGATCAGGCTTTGACCACCATCCCCGACCTGAAGGCGCTGCTGAAGGCATGAGGATCATCGGCGGCACCCGTCGCGGGCTGAAGCTGGCCGAGGTTGGCGACGGTGACGCCGCCGCGCATCTGCGCCCGACCTCGGACCGGGTGCGCGAGGCGATCTTCAACCTTCTGATCAACGCGCATGGCAACCCGGTCAGCGGCGCGCGCGTCTTGGACCTGTTCGCCGGGACCGGGGCCTTGGGGCTGGAGGCGCTCAGCCGGGGCGCGGCTGAAGTGACCTTTGTCGATGACGGGGCCAAGGCGCTGGCCCTTATGCGCGCCAACATCGCGAAGATGCGGGTCGAAGGCGAAACCCGCGTGCTGCGGCAGGACGCGAGGCGCCTGCCGCCAAACCCCGCCGCGCCCTACGACCTGGTGTTCCTGGACCCGCCCTATGGCAAGGCGATGGGCGAGGCGGCGCTCGTCTCGGCCATTGCGGGGGGCTGGCTTTCGCCCGGTACGGTGGTGGTCTGGGAGGAAAGCGCCGCCCCGCAGCCCCCCGCCGGACTGGTGCAGGTGGACCAGCGCAAGTATGGCGACACGGTTGTCACCCTTCTGAAAGCCGCCGCATGACCCGCCCCGCTGCCGTTCTGTTCGACTGTGACGGGGTGATCGTCGACAGCGAAGGCCCGACCTTCGACCTGCTGATCGCCGACCTTGCCACCCGGGGGCTGACGCTGACTCGGCTGCAGCTGGAGACCGACTTCATCGGCGGCACGATCGAAACCATCGCCGCCAAGGCGCGGGCGGCCGGGGCGGTGCTGCCAGAGGGTTGGGTCGCCACGATCTATGCCCGGATGTATGCGATGCTGGCCGAAGGCACGCGGCTGATCCCGGGCGTGGTGGACGCGTTCGATGCGCTGGACCGGGCGGGCATTCCCTATGCGGTGGGGTCGAACGGCCCGGTGGAAAAGATGCAGATCAGCCTGGGCCAGCACGGGCTGATCCCGCGCTTTACGGTGGTCCTGTCCGGGCAGGCGCTGGGGCGGCCCAAGCCTGCGCCCGACGTCTATCTGGCCGCTGCCGCCGCTTGCGGGGCCAGGCCCGCCGATTGTGTGGTGGTCGAGGACAGCCCCTCGGGCGCGCAGGCCGCCCTGGCCGCCGGAATGCACTGTCTTGGCTTTGCCGAGCATGGCCCGGACACGCCGCCCGCGCGCGGGCTGACCGCGCTTGGCGTGCCGCTCTTTCACAGCATGGCCGACCTGCCTGCCCTTCTCGATCTTTGAGCTTTCATTCTGGTCCAAATATCCCGGGGGTCCGGGGGCAGGCCCCCGGCGCGTGACGCCGCGTAGCGGGTGACAGGACGGGCGCACGCGGCCATTCTGCACGAAACCGGGAGGCCCCCCATGTCCAGCTACCCCCACCTGCTTGCCCCGATCACGCTTGGCGCGCATATCCTGCGCAACCGCAGCCTGATGGGGTCGATGCACACCGGGCTGGAGGAGACCGGGGACTGGTCCCGCGTCGCCGCCTTTTATGCCGCCCGGGCCAAAGGCGGCGCAGGACTGATCGTCACCGGCGGCATGGCCCCGAACCGCGAGGGCGGGGTCTTTCCGGGGGCGGCGGGCCTGTTCACCGATCAGGACATCGCCAACCACCGCAGCGTGACCGATGCCGTTCATGCCGAAGGCGGGTTGATCGCCATGCAGGTCCTGCACGCGGGCCGCTATGCCTATTCGCCGGATTGTGTGGCCCCCTCGGCGCTGAAATCCCCGATCTCGCCCTTTCCCCCGCGTGAGCTGGACGAGGAAGGGATCGAAAAACAGATCAGCGACATCGCCACCGCCGCCGCCCGCGCCGTGCAAGCGGGCTATGACGGG
>JAKQLM010000282.1 GCA_029567145.1 Pseudomonadota bacterium | reverse complement strand
TGGCGGCCAAGCTGGCGGTGATCTTCCCCGATCTGGATGCGGCCGCGCTGGAACGGCGGTTCACCGACGGGCGCAGTTTCGTCTGGATCCGCAAGGTGTTGTCGCCCGAGCAGATGCAGCTGGTGCATGAAATCGGCGATCCGGGCCTTTTGTTCGGCCCGCGCGAGATGCGGCTTTACCCGAACGGTGCGCTGGCCGCGCACGTGCTGGGCGGCACCTCGTTCGGGGCCGAGGGCGTGCATTCGGCGGAAGTGATCGGCGTGGCGGGCGTGGAAAAGGCGTTGGACGCGCGGCTGCGCGACCCCGCGCAGGGAGGCACCGCGCTGACGCTGTCGATCGACCTGTCGCTGCAGGCCACGGTCGAAGAGGTGCTTTACGCCGGCATGTCCATGCTGAACGCCAAGGGGGCCGCCGCGATCCTGATGGACGCGCGGACCGGGGAAATCCTTGCGCTGGCGTCGCTGCCGACCTTTGACCCGAACGACCGGCCGAACCCCATCGTCGACAAGGACGCCGAACCCGGCGACAGCCCCTTGTTCAACCGGGCGGTGCAGGGGGTGTACGAGCTTGGCTCGACCTTCAAGATTTTCGCTGCCGCGCAGGCAATGGAGCTGGGGCTGGTCGGACCCGAAACCATGGTGGATGCGAATGCGCCGATGGTCTGGGGCAAGCACAAGATCAAGGAGTTCGAGGGCAAGAACTATGGCCCCTTGCTGTCGGTCAGCGATGTGATCGCCAAGTCGTCGAACGTCGGCACCGCGCATATCGCGCTGATGATCGGGCCCTTGCGGCAGCAGGCCTTCCTGAAATCGCTGGGCTTTTTCGAGCCGACCCCGGTCGAGCTGATCGAGGCGCCGGGGGCCAAGCCGCTGATCCCGAAGAAATGGCCCGAGATTGTCACCATCACCACGTCCTACGGGCACGGGATGTCGGCCTCTCCGTTGCATCTGGCGGCGGCCTATGCGGCGATTGCCAATGGCGGGGTGGCGATCAAGCCGACGCTGTTGAAGCGCGATGGCCCCACGACCGGCGTCCGGGTGATGAGCGAAAAGACCGCGATGGAAGCGGTCAAGATGCTGCGCCGGGTGGTGACCGAAGGCACGGCCAGTCTGGGCGAAGTGCCGGGGTACGAGGTCGCGGGCAAGACCGGGACGGCGGACAAGCCCAAGAAATCGGGCGGATATTACGACGACAAGGTGGTGAACACCTTTGCCTCGATGTTCCCGGCGTCGAACCCGCAATATGTGCTGATCGTGACGCTGGACGAACCCGTGGACACGACGATGTCGGAAACCCGGCGCACGGCGGGTTGGACGGCGGTTCCGGTCGCGGCGGAGATCATCCGGCGCGTGGCCCCGCTCATGGGGCTGCGACCCAAGCTTGAACCCCCCGCGGTGGATGCGGTAACTGCCGCCAGCAACTGACGGGGACCAAGATGACGGCTGGCAAGACGGCGCGCGCGACACGGCTTTCTGATCTGGGGCTGACGGCCCGGGCCGGGCGCGACCCCGCTTTGTCGGGGCTGACGGCGGACAGCCGCGCGGTGCGTCCGGGGATGCTGTTCGCAGCGCTTGCCGGGTCGGCGGTGCATGGCGCGCAGTTCATCGCCATGGCCATCGAGCAGGGCGCGACCGCGATCCTGACCGATGCGGGGGGGGCAAAGCTGGCCGCCAAAGTGCTGGCCGACAGCGAGACCGCGCTGGTGGTGGCCGAAGATCCGCGCGCCGCCCTGGCCTGTGCGGCGGCCTTGTGGTTCGGCGCGCAGCCCGAGGTGATGGTCGCGGTGACCGGAACCAACGGCAAGACCAGCGTGGCGACCTTTGCCCGGCAGATCTGGGCCGCGCTGGGGCACGAGGCGATCAACATCGGCACCACGGGGATCGAAGGTGCCTGGACGGCTCCCTCCAGCCACACCACGCCGGATGCGATCACCTTGCAGAAACTGCTGGCGGCGGCGGCGCAGGGCGGCGTGACCCATGCGGCGATGGAAGCCTCCAGTCACGGGCTGGACCAGCGGCGGCTGGACGGGGTGCGGCTGCGGGCGGCTGGCTTCACCAACCTCACGCAGGATCACCTGGACTATCACGGCACGATGGAGGCCTATTTCGACGCCAAGGCCCAGCTTTTCACCCGGCTTCTGCCCGAGGACGGGGTGGCTGTGGTCAACCTTGACGGCGCCCGCGGGTCGGACATGGCGGAACTGGCGCTGTCGCGCGGCCTTCGCGTCCTGACCGTGGGCAAGGGGCAGGGGGCCGACTTGCAGATCGCCGCGACCCGGCCCGATGCAACGGGGCAAGAGGTGCGGTATCTGTGGCAGGGCCGCGCATTCCAGACCCGGTTGGCGCTGATCGGGGCGTTTCAGGCCGAGAACGTGGCGGTGGCTGCCGGGCTGGCGATTGCGGCGGGGGATGCACCCGAGGCGGTGCTGGCCGTCCTGCCGCGCCTGACCGGCGTGCGGGGCCGGATGCAACTGGCCGCGA
>JAKQLM010000271.1 GCA_029567145.1 Pseudomonadota bacterium | reverse complement strand
GGTCGGTTCGTCAAGGATCAGCAGGTTTGAATCCTGCGCCATCAGACGCGCCAGCAGAAGCCGCGCTTTTTCACCGCCGGACAAAGACTTGACCGGCGCGCGCGCCTGCGCGTCCGAGAACAGGAAGTCCTTGAGATAGGCCACCACATGCTTCGGCGTTCCCCGCACCATCACCTGGTCCGAACTGCCGGACACCCGCATCAGGGGATCAACCGTCAGGTTGTCCCAAAGGCTCGCGTCAAGGTCGAGCCGTGTGCGGGTCTGGTCGAAGACGGCGATCTCCAGGTTGGTGCCAAGGGTGACAGTCCCGGCATCCGGTTGAACTTCGCCCGTCAACATCTTGAGAAGCGTGGTCTTTCCCACCCCGTTCGGCCCGACGAAGGCCACCCGGTCACCGCGCAACACGCGCAGGTCAAAGCCCTTGACGATGGGTTTGTCGCCGTAGGTCTTGGTCAGCCCCACAGCCTCGATCACCTTCTTGCCCGAGGTGGGGCCCGAGTCGAGCGCGAATGCTGCGGTGCCTTGGCGGCGGATCTGGGCTTTGCGGTCGGCCCGCAGTTGCTGCAGCGCACGTACCCGGCCCATGTTGCGCTTGCGGCGGGCTGAAATCCCCTCGACCGCCCATTTCGCCTCGTGCTTGATCTTGCGGTCGAGCTTGTGGCGGGCCTCGTCTTCCTCGGCCCAGATGGTTTCGCGCCAGTCTTCAAAGCCCTCAAAACCCGCGTCGCGGCGGCGTACTTCGCCCCGGTCGATCCAGAGCGTCGCTTGCGACAGGGCGCGCAGGAAGGCGCGGTCGTGGGAGATGAGGACAAAGGCGGTGCGGGTGGTGGAAAGTTCCGCCTCAAGCCATTCGATGGCCTGGATATCAAGGTGGTTGGTGGGTTCGTCCAGCAACATCAATTCGGGTGCTTCGGCCAGAAGTTTGGCCAGTGCCGCGCGGCGACGTTCGCCGCCGGATGCGGTGGCAACTGGCGTTTCCGGGTTGAACTTCAACCCTTCGGCAACCACGGCAAGCCGGTAATCCTGGCCTTCGGGCAGGGCCGAGGCCGCGAAATCGCCAAGCGTGGCAAAGCGGGACAGGTCGGGCTCTTGCTCCATATAGCCGACGGTCACACCGGGCGGCACGACACGCAGGCCACGGTCGGGTTCGACCAGACCGGCCATGACCTTCATCAGCGTCGACTTGCCGCTGCCGTTGCGACCAACCAGCGCAATACGGTCGCCGGGCTGGACGGTCAGCGAAAGCTCGTCAAAGACGGGATTGCCGCCGAAGGTCAGCGAGATGCCGGAAAGCTGAAGAAGGGGTGCGCGTGCCATGGCCGCCGAGGTATTCGGCCCCTCGCCCGCCGTCAACCGCTATCCCGCGACGTCGCGCAGCAACCGCACGCGGGCGGGCGGGATCGCCGCAATCTCAAGGCCGGTAAAGACATGCAGCGTATCCAGATCGCGGTCCACCACCGCATGATCGCTGACCCACCCCCCCATGATCAGATAGGTGCGCAACAGCGGCGGCATCGAAACCAGCGCCCGGCGCATGTCGGGACTAACCCGCGCCAGCTTGCGGGCAAAGCGGAACACATTCGGCGCCTTGACGCGCGGCAGCCATTTGC
>JAKQLM010000253.1 GCA_029567145.1 Pseudomonadota bacterium | reverse complement strand
GAATAGAAGATATCGACGTAATCCAGCCCCATCCGCTTTAGCGACTGGTCGCAGGACGCGATCACGTATTTCCGGCTGCCCCATTCGCCATAGGGCCCGCCCCACATCTCGTACCCGGCCTTGGACGAAATGATCAGCTCGTCCCGCAGCCCGTGGAAATCGGTGCGCAACAGCTCGCCGAACGCCTCTTCTGCGCTGCCAGGCGGCGGGCCATAGTTGTTGGCCAGATCGAAATGCGTGATCCCAAGGTCGAACGCCGTGCGGCAGATCGCCTGTTTCACCGAATGCGGCGTATCATGGCCAAAGTTGTGCCACAGCCCCAGGCTGATTGCCGGAAGACGCAACCCAGAGCGGCCACAGCGGTTATAGATCATCCGGTCATAGCGGTCGTCGCGCGGGATATAGGTCATCTGTGTCCTCCTGTTGGCGCAACCATCCCATGCGGGACCGGCGGCTTCAAGTTGCAGGCGGGCGCAATCCGGGGGAAGGTAGCGGAATGCCGTACATCTTGCAGGTCTACAGCTTTGTTGTCGCCGTCTGGGGGCGGGTGGGAGAGGGCCATTTCGGCCTGGTGGCGGCTGGCGTTGCCTTCTTCGCGATGTTCGCGGTCTTTCCCGGCCTTGGTGCAGCCGTCGCGCTGTGGGGTCTGGTCGCCGATCCCACGGTGATTCAGGGCTACCTGACCGTCGCCGAAAGGTTCCTGCCGCCCGAAGCCGCCGAACTGATTCACAATCAGGTCATGGGTCTGATCCTGGCCCCCCGGACGGCGCTGCAATGGACGACGATCCTGTCCCTGCTGATCGCGCTGTATTCCGCGCGGGCAGGCGTCTCCGCGCTGATTCAGGGGCTGGACGTGGTGCACCGGGCGCGTCCGCGCGGCTGGCTTTGGGGCTGGGCGGTGGACTTCATCCTGACGCTGGCGCTGATCGGCGCGCTTCTGGTGGCGCTGGTCACCGTCGTCGTCGTGCCGATCCTGTTGAACTTCGTCCAGCTTGGGTCGTTCGAGGCCTGGCTGACCAAGGTCCTGCCCTGGGGGGCGATGTTCCTTCTGGTGCTGACCTGCCTGTCGATCCTGTACCGCTTTGGCCCGAACGTCGAAGGCGGCTTTCGGTCGCCCTGGATCAGCGTCGGTGTCCTGGTCGCCGCGCTGTCCTGGTCCGGCGTTTCGATCGGATTTTCGGTCTATCTGGCGAATTTCAACAGCTACAACGCGATTTACGGGTCGATCGGGGCCGCGATCATCCTGATGATGTGGCTGTATCTGTCGGTCTGGGCCGTGCTTCTGGGCGGCGCGATCAATGCCGAGCTTGACGCCCGGACGCGCCGCTAGCCCCGCCCTGTTCTAAAACGCCGCGTCCGGCAGGCCGCAGAACGGATCGACCGGGCTTTTCCCCAGGAACGGCGCGCGGCCCACCAGACAGTCCACCACCGCGCGTTGCATCGTGTCCATCGTGGCATAGGCATTGACCACGCAAGGCATCCGCGGCGCGTCGTACAGATAATAGGGATAGCCGAACGAGATCAGCGCCGTCGGCACCTGATGCCAGTGCCGCGCCATCGCGCCGTGCATCCCGCCGGTCAGCCGGTTCCAGTCCAGAAAGACGCGGCCCCGGGTCAGCAGCGTTTCTTCGCCCATGGCATACAGGACCAGATCAAAGTCGCGCGGGTCCGGGCGCGCTTCGGCGGTGTAAAGCGTCACCTCAAAGCCCTCGCCCCGCAACAGGTCCGGCAAGACCATCGGCATCCCCGCCCCGTGCAGCGGAGTCACGATCCCGGTCGTGTAGACCAGCACTCGGCGATGCCGCTCGGGCGACAGCGGCAGGATG
The DNA here is from genome assembly GCA_029567145.1 of Pseudomonadota bacterium. Taxonomy (GTDB): domain Bacteria; phylum Pseudomonadota; class Alphaproteobacteria; order Rhodobacterales; family Rhodobacteraceae; genus Tabrizicola. Next base: position 5,360 of record JAKQLM010000253.1, on the reverse strand, counting down.
TGGCGGACGTCCTTGACCAGCGTCGGCGCGCGGGCGGTAACGGCCTGCGCCACGGCAGCGTTGCCGGGGTTGAACAGCTTGGCCCGGTCGGCAGCAGGATCGGCGTTGTGCAGCCCCAGCGCCGCCTTCAGCCCCAGCACCCGCACCATCGCCTCGTCCAGCCGCCCTGGCGTCAGGCGGCCATCCTCCAGCGCGGCGTCGATCCGGGCGATATCCGCCTCGGGCTCGTCCGAAAACAGGATCACGTCACAGCCCGACGACACCACCTCTGGCAGCATCCTGTCCCGATGCGACCAGGCCCCGAAGCCTGCCATGGGCGTCGCGTCCGACACGATCACGCCGTTGAAGCCCAACTCGCCGCGCAGCAGCGTCATGTTCAGCACCGAAGAGACCGAGGCTGGGCGATACGCCTCCAGCCCCGCTTGCGGATCATGGGCATGAACGTAGGACGGCAGCGCGATATGCGCCGACATCACCGCCATCACTCCGGCGTCAATCGCCGCGCGGTACAACGCGCCGTGCGTCTCGTGCCACTCGCGCAGCGAAAGCGGGTTGATGGTCGTGACAAGGTGCTGGTCTCGGTCGTCGTGGCCTTCGCCCGGCCAGTGCTTTGCCGTCGCCGCCACTCCGTTTGCCTGCAAGCCCCGGATATGGGCCAAGGCATGCGCACGGATGCGCGCTGGGTCCGCCCCCAACCCCCGCGTCGCCACGATGGGCGACCGGAACAGCGCGTTGATGTCGATGACTGGCGTAAACGACCAGTTGATCCCGGCCGCCCGCGCCTCCTCTGCCATGATCCGGGCGTTGGTTTCCGACGCCTGGACGTCATCCACAGCCGCCAGAGCCAGCGGGTTCGGCACTTCGGTGCCAAAGGGCAGGCTCATCCGGCTGCCTTCCAGGTCGGCGCTGACCAGGTAGGGGATCGCCGCCGCCCCCCGCAGGGCATCCAGCGTGTCCAGTTCCGCCTGCGCGTCAGGGCCGAAGAACTTGGTGATCCCGGCCGGGGCCAGTGCGGTGATCCGCTCCACCACGTCGGGCCCGGTGCCGAAACAGATGTGGACGAACAACTGCCGCACCTTCGCGGCCCGGTCCATCCCGGCCAGAGTGGTCCGCACCCAACCCCGTCCCTCACCATCAAGGTCAAAGGGCGGCGCGGACAGGATGCGGTCAATCTGGTCCATCACATTCTCCTGCACCCGATGGAACGCGCCGGAGTTTTCAAAACCTCCGGACCGGAGCCTTTGAAGGCTCCGGCGCGATTTCTTTGAAGAAATCGCCTCGCCGACCTCAGACGTAGCGGTTCCAGAGGTTCTCCAGCCGCTCTTGCCGTCCCGACTTCGGCTGCGGTTCCAGCTTTTCGGCCGCAACCCGGGCCGCGGCGTCTTCCAGGCTGCCCTTCAGCATCGCTTGCGCCTTCGGGTCGTTCCAACCAGCGTAGCGCGCCTTGATCGCCGATTCCATCTCGCCGCTTTCCATCAGCGCCGCAGCCGCTTTCAGCGCCCGCGCGCAGGTGTCCATGCCGCCGACATGGCCCAGGATCAGATCCTCGGCATCCAGCGACTGACGGCGGATCTTGGCGTCAAAGTTGATGCCCCCGGTGGTGAACCCGCCCGCCTTCAGGATCTCGTAGAACGCGACCGCCTTTTCGACGTGGTTGTTCGGGAACTGGTCGGTGTCCCAGCCGGACTGGTAATCGTTCCGGTTCATGTCGATCGACCCGAAAATCCCCAGCGCGGCGGCAAGGCCGATCTCGTGCTCGAACGAATGCCCCGCCAGGATCGCGTGACCCTGCTCGACGTTGGTCTTCACTTCCTTTTCCAGGCCAAAGTCCTTGAGGAAGCCATAGACCGTCGCGACGTCATAGTCGTACTGGTGCTTCGACGGTTCCTGCGGTTTCGGCTCGATCAGGATCGTGCCCTTGAAGCCGATCTTGTACTTGTAGTCCACCACCTGCTGCAGGAACCGCCCGGCGTGGTCCCGCTCGGCCTTGAGATCGGTGTTCAGCAGCGTCTCATACCCCTCGCGCCCGCCCCAGAGGACGTAGTTCGCGCCGCCCAGACGATGCGTCACGTCCATGTTCGCCTTCACCGTGGCGGCGGCATAGGCATAGACGTCCGGATCGGGGTTCGTCGCGGCACCCGACATCCAGCGGCGATGGCTGAACAGGTTGGCCGTCCCCCACAGAAGCTTGGCCTTGTGCGACTGCTGCTTCTCGCCCAGGTAATCGGCGATTTCGTTCAGGTTCTTCAGCGTCTCGGCAAAGGTCGCACCTTCGGGCCGCGCGTCGGCGTCGTGCAGGCAGTAGAAGGGCGCGCCCAGGATGTCGAACATCTCGAACGCCACGTCGGCCTTCATCTTCGCCAGCGCCATGCTGTCGCCGAACCACGGACGCTCCAGCGTCTGACCGCCAAAGGGATCGTGGCCCTGGTAGGCAAAGCTGTGCCAGTAAGCGACGGCAAAGCGCAGATGGTCTTCCATCCGCTTGCCCAGGATCACCTCGTCCGGGTTGTAGTGACGGAAGGCGAATTCGTTGGTCGAATCCGGGCCTTCGTACCTGATTTGCGGGATTCCTTTGAAAAAGTCGGTCATGTCAGATCCTTGATGGCAGATTGGGCGGCGCGGAACCGGGCATGGCCCGCGTCAAAAGCGTCCTTGAGGGAAGGATCGGGGTCGATCGTTCGGGCGATGGGCGGCAGGGTCGCGATCTCTGCCCCCGCGCCGGTCGCGGCCATAAGGCCAAGACGGGCGGCGCCGAAAGCCCCGCCGAAATCCCCCGCGACGGGCAGTTGCACCGGGCAGTCCAGCGCCGTGGCGATCAGCTTCAGCCAATAGTCCGACCGGCTGCCGCCCCCGACCGCCAGAAGATGCTCTAGCTTGGTGCCGGTCGCGGCCAGGGCGTCGCGGCTGTCGCGGATGGCAAAGGTCACGCCCTCCAGCACCGCCCGCGTCGCGGCCTGTCGGTCGGTCGCATGCTCCAGCCCGATGAACGCCCCCCGGACCGAGGCCGAGTTGAGCGGTGTCCGCTCTCCCCCCAGATAGGGCAGGAACAACGTCTTGCCGGGGGCTTTCAGGGCGCGCAGCTCGCCGGTCAGCTTTGCGGCATCGGCCCCGACCAGCTTGGCATACCAGTTCAAGGCGTCGGTCGCGGCCAGGATCACGCCCATCTGGTGCCAGGTGTCCGGCAGGGCGTGACAGAACGTGTGCACCGCCGTCGCCGCGTCCGGCTGATAGCCGTCATTCGCGGCAAACAGCACGCCCGACGTGCCAAGCGAGACGAACGCCTCACCGGCCCGGACCACGCCAACGCCGACGCCGGACGCCGCATTGTCCCCGCCACCGCCCGCCACGACCACGCCCGGGGCCAGGCCCCAGCGGCTGGCCAGCTCCGCGCGCAAAGTGCCCGACACCTGCGATCCTTCGACCAGCCGCGGCATCTGCGCCCGGGTCAGCCCTGTCGCGGTCAAAAGCTCGTCGGACCAGTCGCGCTTGCCGGTGTCCAGCCAGGCGGTTCCGGCGGCGTCCGACATTTCGCCGACATGGTCCCCGGTCAGCCACAGCCGCAGGTAATCCTTCGGCAGCAAGACCTTGGCCACCCGCTCCCAGATCCTGGGTTCATGCTTCCTGACCCAGTCCAGCTTGGGCGCGGTAAAGCCCGGGAACACGATATTCCCGGTCAGCCGCCGGAACATCGGGTCGCCGTCCAGCTCGGCCGCTTCCTCGAAACTGCGGGTGTCGTTCCACAGGATGCAGGGCCGCAGCACATCGTCGCCCGCGTCCAGCAGGGTCGCGCCGTGCATGTGACCGGACAGCCCGATGCCGCGCACGGCCCCCAGTCCCTTGGCCGACAACTGGTCGAACACCGTTTCCGCCGCGCGGATCCAGTCGGACGGGGCCTGCTCGCTCCACCCCTCTGCCGGGCGCGAAACGGTCAGCGGCGCCGTCGCTTCGGCAAGCACCACCTGGTCCTCGCCGATCAGAACGCCCTTCAGCCCCGACGTGCCAAGATCCAGCCCGATATACATCACGCGGCCAGATGTGCGGGTTTCTTGCCCAGGATGATCATGCCCAGGATGTCGTCGTCAGTGACCTCCTTGACGTCGACCGTCCCGACCAATTGCCCGTTCTTCATCACGCTGGCCCGGTCGCATAGCTTCATCACGTTGTGGATGTCATGCTCGATAAGAAAGATGCCCAGGCCCTGCGCCTTCAGCTCCTGGATCAGTTCGGCGACCATCTGGGTTTCATGCGGGCCAAGCGCGGCGGTGGGTTCGTCCATGATCAGGATCCTGGCGTTGAAATACACCGCGCGGGCAATGGCGACCGACTGGCGCTGACCGCCCGACAGCATGTTCACCGGCACGTTGAACTTGCGGAAGTTCGGGTTCAAACGGCCCATGATCTTCCGCGTCTCGGCCTCCATCTTCGATTCGTCCACAAAGCCGAAGCTGTTCACCAACTCACGCCCGAGGAACAGGTTCGACGCCGCATCCAGGTTATCCGCCAGCGCAAGCGTCTGGTAGATCGTCTCGATGTTCTGCGCGCGGGCGTCGCGGGGGTCGTTGATCTCGACCTCCTGGCCGTTGATCAGGATCTGGCCACTGTCCTTCTGGTACGCCCCCGACAGGCACTTGATCAGCGTCGACTTGCCCGCGCCGTTGTGGCCCAGAAGGCCCACGACTTCGCCGGGGTAAAGGTCGACCGTGACATGATCCACGGCCTTGATCCCGCCGAACGCGATCGAGATGTCGCGCAGTTCGACAAGCGGGGTTCCGGTTCTGTCTACCATGATATCAGCCCCTCACTTGATGCGTTTGCGGTAAAGAATGTCGAGGTAGACGGCCAGAACCAGCGCGATGCCGATCACGATCCGCTGATAGGATCCATCCCCGAACCCGATCAGAACCATGCCGGTCTGCAGGCTGGTCAGGATCAGCGCGCCGATGATCGCGCCATAGATCGTGCCCACGCCCCCGGCCAGCGACGTGCCGCCGACGACGGCTGCGGCGATGACGTACAGCTCGTCCAGATTGCCCATCGCGTTGGTCGCGCTGTTCTGACGCGCCGCGCCGATCACGGCGGCGATGCCGGCCAGGCCGCCCATCAGGGTGAAGATCTTCACCGTCATGGCGCGGGTGTTGATGCCCGACAGGGCCGCCGCCTCGGGGTTGCCGCCGATGGCAAAGACATAGCGGCCAAAGCGGGTGCGGGTCATCAGGATGGTCATGAAGATGGCCACCGCGATCAGGATCAGCACCGGGAAGGCAAAGCCATGGCCGAAGGTGCCGCAGACGCCGTCATAGATCGTGTCGTTGTCCTTTGCGCATTCCGGCAAAGCCTCGCCGGTGGCGGCAAAGTACTTT
>JAKQLM010000245.1 GCA_029567145.1 Pseudomonadota bacterium | reverse complement strand
ACCCCGAGATCGCGGCCCGGGCGATCATCATGTCGGGGGCCTATGAGACGAACTGGAAAAAGCATCCGGGGCTGACGAATTCCTGCGCGCACTGGCAGAACAAGCTGCCGCTTTATAACCTGCGGATGCAGAACCTGTCGGCGGCGGTGATCCGGCCGCAGCTGCCTTTGGTCGCCGAGCGGGTCGCGAAGGGCCGTGCGGGGCATGACCGGGTGGCGGCCGAGTTGAACCTGTCGGCGCATCTGGCGGTGCCCGAGGCCCTGGGGCCGGAGGAACGCGCGCCGGATTCGATCCAGTTCAACCTTGTCGGTGGCTGGTCGGATCAGGCGGCGCTGGATTTCCAGACGGCGGCCAAGGCGCGGGGCGTGTCGGTGCAGGTCTTCGGGTTGAGCGAGGGCAACGCGCGGGCGTTCTGGAACTGGCAGTTCCTGGGCGAGGTGCCGGAACTGCCGCAGACCCGAGCGATGCTGATGCGGGCCTGTGACGTGCGGTTGCCGACGCGGCTGACGGACGGCGAGCTGGACTATATCGCGGCGGCCATTGTGGACGCGGCGGCTGAGATCCAGGGCTGAGCCGTCCCGCGTGGACAGATTTTCGATCTGATTGAAATCAAGGACTTGGTGGGTCGTGGTAACGATCTGTCAAGCTTTGGTCCGTGCCGTGATGCGGGTCGGGGCGGTTATCAAATGGGGCGGCTGGCGCCGCAAGTCTTTTGTCTCGCGGTTTTGCGTGAAGGACGCAAAACCGCTCGGGCGTGCGCTCCGCGCGGGGATATTTGGACAAAGGGGAATGGGCGTCGGAGGGTCACAGAACCCGGAGCGCCGGGGCGAGCCAGGGGCAGTCTTTCAGGGCCGGGGCGATGACTTCCTGGGAAATCAGCGGTTTCAGTCGGGCTGCGATCTGGGCTGGCACCTCGCGCAGGATGCCCGAGCGGGCCGAAAGCGAGAGCGTGCGCTGCAGGGGCGCGAAGGGCAGGGGCCGAACCTCGACCAAAGCGCGGAAGGCGCGGGCCTGGTGCAGAGCGAGAGGGGTCAGGATCGTCCACCCCGCGCCGCCCGCGACCATGGCCAGGATCGCGGCGTAGCTGTCGAGTTCAAACCGGTGCGCGGGCTTCAGCCCGTGGCGGGCCAGATGCGCGGCAATCTGGCGCCCCATCAGGTGACGCGCGGTGTACTGGATCAGCGGCAGATCGTCGATGGCAAGTCCCGGCGGGGCAACGGCGACAAAGGGCTCGGACATCAGCGGGTGAAGTTCGCGCCAGTCTTCGGGGCCTGGATCGCCAGGGCTGTCGGCGGCAATGACGATGTCCAGCGCACGCGCCTCCAACTGGTCCATCAGCCGGTGGCTGGCCCCGGTTTCCAAGAGGAAGCGACAGCCTTTCAGGTCATGCGCCAGTTCTGACAAAAGGCGGGGGGTGACGTCGCTGTCGAAATCCTCGATCACGCCAAGCCGCAGGGTCGTCAGGCCCGAAAGGTCGGCCATCGCCAGTTCGGCGCGGGCTTCGGAGGCGGCGTTCAGGATGGTCTGGGCATGGCGGCGGAACATGGCCCCTGCGGGCGTGACCGCCATCGGGCGACCGGAGCGGTCAAGCAGCACGGTTCCAAGCGCGGCTTCCAGACCGGACAGCTGCTGGCTGACCGCAGAGGGTGACACGCCAAGGCGACGGGCGGCAGCGGAAATCGAGCCTTCTTCCGCCGCG
>JAKQLM010000243.1 GCA_029567145.1 Pseudomonadota bacterium | reverse complement strand
GCGGTCTGGGACTGGGGCGGCGGGCTGATCTGGCTGCTGCTGGAGCATGGGCGCGGGGCCGAGGTTGCAGCGGCGGTGGCGGGTCGGGGCCATGCGACGCTGGTGCGGGGAACCGGCGGGCCGGTGTTCCCGCCGGAAGCGGCGGAGGTGGCGGCGCTGGTTGTGGGGGTGAAGACAAGGTTCGATCCGCGCGGGATCCTGAACCGGGGGATGATGGGCTGATGCAGACGACGTTCACTCCCGAACAGTTGCAGGACCCCGGCATCGCGCGGGCCAATGAAATCCTGCGGTCCTGCGTGCATTGCGGGTTTTGCACGGCGACCTGTCCGACCTATCAGGTGCTGGGCGACGAGCTGGATTCCCCACGGGGAAGAATCTATCTTATCAAGGACATGCTGGAGCAGGGACGACCTGCGGACGCACAGACCGTCAAGCACATCGACCGCTGCCTGTCCTGTCTTGCCTGCATGACAACCTGTCCGTCCGGCGTGCATTACATGCATCTGGTTGACCACGCCCGAGCGCATATCGAAAAGACCTACCGCAGGCCGCTGTTCGACCGGGTTCTGCGGGCGGTTCTGGCGCGGGTGATCCCCTATCCAGGTCGGTTCCGGTTGGCGCTCTTGGGGGCCAAAATGATGAAACCGTTTGGTTTTTTGATCCCAGACCAGCGGGTCAAGGCGATGCTGGCGATGGCGCCGAAAACCATCCCGCCGGTCAGCCGGAACGACGATGCGCAGGTGTTTCCGGCGCTGGGCGAGCGGCGGTTTCGGGTCGCGCTGATGACCGGCTGCGCGCAGAAGGCGCTGAACACGGACATCAACGATGCGACGATCCGGCTTCTGCGGCGGCTGGGGTGCGAGGTGGTGGTGGCCAAGGGCCAGGGCTGCTGCGGGGCGCTGACGCATCATATGGGGAAAGAAGCGCTTGCCCATACCAGTGCTGGGGCGAACATCCGGGCGTGGATGACGGAAAAGCGGGCCGGGGGGCTGGATTTCATCGCGATCAACACAAGTGGCTGCGGCACGACGGTCAAGGATTACGGGCATATGTTCCGGCTGGATCCCTTGGCCGGGGATGCAGCGGTGGTGGCTGGAATGGCCAAGGATATCAGTGAGATACTGGTGGCCGTGGGCTTGCCCAAGGGCGAGGCGAAGGGGCTGCGGGTGGCCTATCATGCCGCCTGTTCCCTGCAGCACGGGCAACAGATCAAATCCACCCCGAAGGACCTTCTGAAGCGGGCGGGGTTTGAGGTGGTGGAACCTGCCGACAGCCATCTTTGTTGTGGAAGTGCAGGGACTTACAACCTGCTCCAGCCCGAGATCAGTGCCGAGTTGAAGCGCCGGAAAGTCGCGACGCTGGAGGCGAAAGCCCCCCAGGTCATCGCGGCGGGGAACATCGGCTGCATGATGCAGATCGGGTCAGGGACCGGGATTCCGGTGGTGCATACGGTGGAGTTGCTGGACTGGGCGACGGGCGGGCCGAAACCAAGGGCGCTGGGGTAAGCGGCGAAATCCGGGTCCTTCTGACGTCTTGAACCCGTCTTTATGGCGTCTTCCTTCCGTCTCTACGCGCGGTTTGGTCGGGGGGCGTTAAGGTTTGGCACGAGGTGCGACGGTTGGTGCGCTGTAGCACACCCTACCCCGGGACCAACGGCGTCAGTCCAGCTTGCAGCCGGTGCCGCCGATACCGTCGTCGTCGCCAGGAACGCAGACCGTGTCGGTCAGGCCGGCAGAACCGGGCGGCGGAACATAGACCGGCTCTTCCTCGACGACGACGGGCGCGGCGACCTCCTCCAGCTTTGGCGAGCAGGCCGTCAGGAGCAGCAGGGCAAGAAGGGCAAGCGCGCGCGTCAATCGGTTTCTCCGGTCCGGTAGAAGTAGCCGCCCGCGCGAAACCGGAGCGGACCGGGGGTGGCATTGTCGGCCTTCATCCGCGCGGCAGTCTGGCTGAGGCTTTGGAAAAGCGCCATCTGTCCCGAAGCGTATTGTTCGGAAAGGTGTTGGACCTGGGTGTCCGTCAGGCCCGAATAATGCACCGCGCGTTCGAAATGTGCAGGCTGCGCGCCCTGGACATTTTCGGCGGCGGCCTGGGCATGGTCGCCAAGATTGCGCGACAGGTAGGCAAGCTGGTCATCCGACCCCGAAAGCGGCTGGTAGGAGGCCTGGACCAGACGCACCTCTTGCCCATCCGGCGACAGCGCCACAGTGCCCGCCGCAAGCAGCGTGTCCAGCATCGTGCGGGGGTGGACATCGCGGCGGACGGTCTGGGCGAGCGTTTCAAAACTGGCGGGACCGGAGCGGGGCAACGTCCGGGGCTGGCCCATGTCGGACCAGTCGGCCCCGGTCTGCCACAGCGCGACCAGCCGGGCGAGGTGGTTCGGGCGGCGGTCCTTGACGTCTTCACCCCGCAGGCGAACCACGTCGCGGCGCTGCAATCCGGTCAGGACCGAGACCCGGCTGTCGGTGGCGCGGTCGCCGGACTGGGCCAGTGCGGCCTGGACGTAGTGCAGCTTCATTCGTTCGACGAGGTCGGGAAACGGCAGGCCGCGCGCGACCAGAAGCCGGGCGATGGGGGCGAAGAGGGCGTCGAAAATCTGCATGATGTGTAATATGCACATTTCCTTTGACAGGTCCAGTCCACCGGAATATGTGTAATTTGCACATTCAACGAAGGAGTGCCCGAATGCGTGGTTTCCAAGCTTTTCGTCCGTTGCTTCAGGTCTCGGCCCTTGCGGTGATTTCGGGGTGCGTCGCGGTTCGTGAGGAAGCGGTCGTGGCTGAAGCGCCGGTGGCCGAGGTGGCCGCGGTCTTTGGCGGCGACACCGTTGCAGTTGACCCTGCTTTCGAGCCTCAGGGTGTCGCCGAAGCCCCGCCCTTGGGGTCCTATGCCGGGGTGGCGCGGCGCGGGGTGGTGACGGCGGGCGACATCGACGACCGGCTGAACCTGGCGGCGTTTCAGCGCTATCTGACGGGCGCGCGGCTGGGCCTGCCACAGCTGGGGCTGGGGACGCCGGTCACTGTGCGGCTGGCCGGGCCGCGCGGCAAGTCGGCCCCGGGCGTGCGCTACACCCTGCGCAAGCCGGGGGCGGCAGAGCCGTTTCACGAGGGCTATTCCGGGCCGGGCGGGCGGATCGCGGATTTCCCGAAGCTTCTGGGCGGCGGGGACCTGAGCAAGGTCGAGTTGCGGGTGTTCGGCGAGGACGGGCAGGAAATCCGGCGGGAGGTGGTAACCGCGGGCAGCACGACGAACATCCTGTTGATGGAAGAGGGCGGCTGGCAGCCGGGGTTTCTGGACCTGGTGCTGGTGGTGGACACGACCGGCAGCATGGGCGACGAGATCGCGTTCCTGCAGAAAGAGCTGATCGGGGCGACGAAAGCGGCAGCGCGGCAGGCTCCGGGTGTTTCCATTCGCTATGGGCTGGTGGCCTATCGGGATCAGGGGGACGAGTATGTGGTGCGAAATTACGGCTTTACCGGGCAAGCCAGCGAGATGGCGGGCTGGCTGCGGGGGCTGAGCGCCGATGGCGGCGGCGACTATCCCGAGGCGGCGGCGGCGGCCTTGCGGGCGGGGGTGGGGCTGGACTGGCGGCGCGGCAAGGGCGAGCGGTTGCTGCTGCATGTGGCGGACGCCCCGCCGCATGACGGCCAGGCGGCGGAGTATCTGCGGGCGGCCAAGGCGGCAGCGGAGGCGGGGGTGCAGATCTTTACGCTGGGGGCCTCGGGCGTGGCGGAGGAGTCGGAGTTTCTGATGCGCCAGGCCTCGGTCGCGACGGGCGGGCGGTATCTGTTCCTGACCGATGACAGTGGGGTCGGGAACGCGCACGGCGAGCCGACGATTGCCTGCTATCAGGTGACCCGGCTGGCGGACCTGCTGGCGCGGGTGCTGGAGACCGAGCTGTCGGGGGTGTGGCAAGAGCCCGGCGCGGTGATCCGCGAGGTCGGCAGCTATCAGCGCGGGGTGTGCCGCGGGTGAGTTGCCGATTTGCCCGGTCCCCTTTGGGGCCGGGTATTGCGGCACTTGCGCGGGGCGACAAAAATCCGCCAAACTTGCGGCGTAGGGCCTTGGCCTTGCGGTGGGGGGTCCTATGCGGTTTCTGCTTGTGTGCCTTATGGCCGTTCTTCTGCCCGCTGCCATGGGGCGGGCGGATGATGCCGCGATGGTCACCTTGCAGACGGCGGACGATTCGCGCGGCTGGGATGCGGTGGGCAAGCTGATGCTGGGCGACCGGGGCTTCTGTACCGGGGCGCTGATCGCGCCGCAACTGGTGCTGACGGCGGCACACTGCCTGTACGACAAGACGACCGGCGTGCAGATGCGTCCCGAGGAGATCCAGTTCTACGCGGGCTGGCGCAACGGGCGGGCGGTGGCCTATCGCAGCGTGGCGCGGGCGGTGGCGCACCCGGACTATCGCTATGAGACGGGCGACAAGCTGGACCGGGTGACGGCGGACCTGGCGCTTCTGGAGCTGAGCCAGCCGATCCGCCTGCCGTCGCTGTTCCCGTTCGACACCGGGGCGACCCCGGTCGAGGGCGATACGGTCGGCGTGGTGTCCTATGCGCAGGACCGGTCCGAGGCGCCGTCGATCCAGGAGGTGTGCGAGGTGCTGGCCGGTCGGCGCGAGGCGCTGATCCTGTCGTGCAGCGTGGATTTCGGGTCCTCGGGTGCGCCGGTCTTTGCGGTGCATGACGGGGTGGCGCGAGTGGTGTCGGTGATCTCGGCCAAGGCCGAGGTTGATGGGCGCAAAGTGGCGCTGGCGGTGCCGCTGGCCGGGCCGCTGGAGGTGCTGCGGGCCGAGTTGACGGATGGCAAGACCGCCAGCCGGATCGGTGCCGGGTCGGTGTCGATCCTGTCGGGTGGACAGGGCGACGGGGCAAAGTTCGTAAAGCCGTGAGGCTGGCGGGCGCGCTTGTCGCGGGACTGGCGGCGCTGCCGGTGGCGGCGGAGGAAAACTCGGGCCTGGTGCGGCTGACAACGCGGGAGGAACTGCGCGGGTTCGAGGCGGTGGGCCGGGTGGACGTGCTGGACGGCGGGTTCTGCACCGGGACGCTGATCGCGCCTGATCTGGTGCTGACGGCAGGGCATTGCGTGCTGCGGTCGGACGGGTCGCCGATCCCGGCGGATGCGCTGCGGTTCCGGGCGGGCCTGGCCGATGGTGTGGCGCTGGCCGAACGTGCGGTGCGGCGGACAATGGTCGATCCCGGCTTTACTGCGCCCGACCCCGCGCCGGTGGACCAGCTTGCGCTGGACGTGGCCCTGCTGGAACTGGCCGAACCGATCCCGACCGCAGACATCGCGCCGTTTGTGGTGGACAGGCCGGGGGCGGGGGATGAGGTCAGCGTCATTTCTTACGCGGCGGGGCGCGAGGATGCCCTGTCCTGGCAACGGGTCTGCCGCGCGCTGGACCGGCAGGACGGGCTGTTCCTGTTCGATTGCGCGGTGACCTTCGGGTCGTCGGGCGCCCCGGTGCTGGACCGGTCGGGATACCGGGCGAAGATCGTGTCGATCATCTCGGCTGGAAGCACGCTGGACGGAACGCCCATCGCCATCGGGATGGAGCTTCCCGCCCGGGTGGCGGCGCTGAAGTCGGATTTGCGGGCCGGGCGGTTCACCAGCCTGGCGGTGGCGTTGCCGGACCCCGGGGCCAAGCCCAAGGTCCGCAAGCGGATCACGGTAGGCGGCGACGGTTCGGGCGATGCCGGTGCGCGGTTCATCACGCCCTGAGGGGCTTGAAAGCCGGAAATCCCTTACCCAAATGACAGTCATCCGGGTGCCATGACGGGCCCGGCCAACCTGCCCTGCCCCCCGACGGGGAGGGCCCAAGACATCGCTTCCAGGAGGATGACCATGCGCAATCTTGATTTCGCCCCGCTGTACCGTGCCACTGTCGGTTTCGACCGGATCGCCGATCTGATGGACCGGGTGCTGACCGCCGATGTGGCCCAGCCGACCTATCCGCCCTACAACATCGAAAAGACCGCTGACGATGCCTATCGCATCTCGATCGCCGTCGCCGGGTTCGCGCCCGAGGAGCTGAGCGTCGAGGTCAAGGACGGCAACCTGCACGTCACCGCCCGCAAGGCGGCCGACGAGACCGAGCGCAGCTATCTGCACCGGGGCATCGCAACCCGTGCGTTCGAGCGCCGCTTTGCGCTGGCCGACCACGTCCGCGTCGCGGGCGCGGTGCATGAGCACGGCATGCTGCATGTCGATCTGGTCCGCGAGACGCCCGAGGCGCTGAAACCGCGCCGGATCGAGATCGCCCAGGCCCGCGGCGCGACCGCGGTGCTGGAAGCCAAGGCCGAAACCGTCAACTGATCGGGCCTGCGGCCACCGCAGGCGGTGGCAGGATCGGGCCAGTCGGAAGGCCGGACAGAAAGGCGCGTCGGACACCCGGCGCGCCTTTTCGTTGGTCAGGGGGCAGCGGGAAGAAGGTCAAGCGTGACCGTCCAGCCGGTCGGGGCATCGGTCGCGCAGGCGCTGGCGTCGGAGGTGGCCTTGACCATCACCTCGGGGTAGAACGGGCTGCTTTGGAATTCGGTTTCGGGAATGGTTTCGTCCCATTCGCCGCCCAGCGGTTGCAGCTTGGTGAAGGAAAAGCGCTGCGTGTCGCCGGGGGCCAGGTTCTCGATGGTCAGGAAAGTCCTGCCCGGCAGGGAAAAGACCAGCGTGACGCGGTGGCACTGGTCTGGCGCACTGGTCAGCACGATGTCCTGGGCGGCGTATTCCTCGGCCACCGGAAGCATCGCATAGAATTCGGTGGCGCAAGGTGCGGATGCGCCGCTGGCGGTTGGATCGGGTGCGCAGGTGATGTCCATCGCTTGCGCCCGGGCGGACGGAGCAAGGGAAATCAGGGCCAGTGCGGCGGCGAAGGCGGTCTTGAGATATGTCACGAATGCTGTCCTGACTGATGACGGTGGCAGTCTTGTGACAAGGTTAAGGCGGCTACAACCCCTGCGTGCCCAAATGCGAAAAAGCGCCCAGATTCTGGGCGCTTCTCTGTCGGTCGGGGGCAGGCCTGCCCAGAGTTTGGGTCAGTTGGCGTCCAGGGATTGCGCCAGGCGCATCAGGTTCACCGCCTCGACCCGGTAGCCGTAGGGATCATCGCCGCGCGCCGATCCGGCCAGGGCAATTGCGTCATCCCAACCCCAGTCGCCCAGATAGACCGAGCCCTGCAGAAGCTGGCCGAACCCGGCGATGGCGGCGGCGAAACGGGTTTCACTGGTCGCCTCCTCGGTCCCGGTGATCGCGGTTTCCTTCAGGGTGGAGGCGTCTTCGCCCGGCGCTTTCCAGCGCAGGCGCAGGAAGCCGAGTTCGCCGTCGGTGGCGTCAGCGGTCGTGGTGCCATAGCGCAAGGGATCGTTGAGCAGCGCGTCCGACCCCGGCGCGGTGATCTCGTAGATCGCGGTCACTTGCGTGCCTGCGCCGATCTCGCCCGCGTCCACGGTGTCGTTGTTGAAATCTTCCCGCCGCAGGGCGCGGGTCTCATAGCCGATCAGCCGGTATTCGGCGACGGTGGCGGGGTTCCATTCGACCTGGATCTTGACGTCGTCGGCGATGGGGAACAAGGCGCCGGTCAGTTGGTCCACCAGCACCTTGCGGGCTTCGGACAGGGTGTCGATATAGGCCGCCGTGCCGTTGCCGTTCTGGGCCAGGCTTTGCATGATCGCGTCATCAAGGTTGCCGCGCCCGAAGCCAAGGACGGACAGGTAGGTCCCGGTGTCGCGCTTCTTGGCGACGTAGGACTCAAGACCGTCGGGATCGCTGACACCGACGTTGAAGTCGCCATCGGTGGCCAGAAGGATGCGGCTGACCTCGCCGTCCTGCTTCATGGTTTCGGCGACCTGATAGGCCAGTTCCAGCCCCTCGGCCCCGGCGGTGGAACCGCCTGCGGACAGGTTCTCTAGCGCGGACAGGATCGTGGCGCGGTCGGCGGCTGCGGTCGGCGGCAGGACTTGGCCCGCACTTCCGGCATAGGCGACGATGGCGACCTGATCTTCGGGGCGAAGTTCGCTTAGCATCAGGGTGAAGGATTGTTTCAGCAGGCCCAGCTTGTTCGGGTCCTCCATCGAGCCGGAAGTGTCGATCAGGAAGACAAGGTTCAGGGGCGGGCGGGCCGTGACGTCGGGCAGCGCGCCCTGGATGCCGATGGAGACAAGCCGGGTGCCGGGGTTCCACGGGGTCTGCATGACGCTGATGGTGGAGGAAAAGGCTTCCTCCTCGGTCGGGGCTTTGTAGGCGTAGGGGAAGTAGTTGACCATCTCTTCGATCCGGACCTGATCGGGGGTCGGCAGGACGGCCATGTTCAGGGTCGAGCGGATCACGGCCCAGGAGGCGGTGTCGACGTCGATGGAGAAGGTGGAGACGGGTTCCTCGGCGGTGACCTTGACCGGGTTCGGGGCTTCGGTGGCATAGGCCTCGGTGTTTTCCAGCTGCGGCGGGGTGATGTCGGGCATCGGGGCGACGACGGATTCGGAGGCGGGGAGGTAGCCGACAATGCCGCCAAGGTTTTCGGCAGGGG
>JAKQLM010000242.1 GCA_029567145.1 Pseudomonadota bacterium | reverse complement strand
CGATGGCGTTACTTGTAGACCTGGCCGCGCACTTGCTCCAGCCGCTCCAGGATGGCGTCAAGCTGGTCAGGCTGGATCAGGAACTGTTGGAAGCCCTCCATCCCCGCCTTGGCCATTTCCGCCGGAGCGTCACGGTCGAAGAACTGCGCCAGCGCATAGGCGTTCGACAGCGAGGCGAAACCGGCCTTGATGAACGGGTCTTCGCCAACGGTCGAGTTCTTGTTGGTCGGCAGCTGGTTGACCGCAGCGTTGTACTTGGTCTGCGCGTCAGCACTGGCGACGAAGGCCAGGAACTTCTTGGCATCGTCCGGGTTCTTGGCACCCGCCGTCACATGGATCGTGTCGGTCGGCGCTTCTTCGGCGCGCGGCAGGCCGGGCGTGATCTCCGGGAAGATCATGTAGCCCAAGTTTTCGTCCGTCATGCCGCCTTCCTTGAAGTTGCCGACGGCGAAGTTGCCCATGACGTAATGCGCGGCCTTGCCTTGCACCATCAGCGCCGCTGCGTCCTGCCAGTCGATCGCCGCATGGTTCGCGGTGACATAGGGCTGGATCTTGGCGAATTCGGCGAAGACCTTCTTCACGCTGTCATCGGTCCACGCGACCTTTCCAGCGGTCAGGTCCATGTGCCATTCGTAGCCGTTGGTGCGCAGCGACAGATAGTCGAAGATGCCCGCAACCGGCCACAGCGCCTTGGACCCCGTGGTGATGCAGTCGATGCCAGCCGTCTTGAACGCCTCGCAGTTGGCGACGAACTGGTCCCAGGTCACGCCAGCCTCACCCGGAAGCTCCACGCCCGCGGCCCTGTAGGCGTCGCGGTTATAGTAGATGCCCCACTGGTAGTAGGTGTAGGGCACGCCCCACTTCTTGCCGTCCTGGGTCATCGACGCGGCGGCCGAGGACAGTGCTTCGTCCAGACCGTTTTCGGTCCAGACATCGGTCACGTCCATGAACAGACCGGCGCTGACGAAGGGGGCCATCCGGTTTCCGGCGTACCAGTTCGCCAGATCCGGCGGGTCGGTGGTCAGGAAGTTGCGGATCGCCGTCTTGTAGCCTTCGTGGTCAAAGTTGTTCAGCTGGATGTCGATGTCGGGGTTCGCGGCCTCGAAATCGGCGATCAGCGCCTCCATCCCGGCCAGCGGGATCGGGTCGTAGTCGGCATTGTAGGTCACGACGCGCTTGTCCTGCGCCATCGCGGATGTGGACAGCATCAACGCCGCCCCGAGCGCGAAAGCGCCCGCCACTTTGTGAACCATGGTTTCCTCCCTTTGGTTTCACTATTTGAAACTTAGTCTTGAATATTGAAAACTATGTCGGCTATTGTTAAGCCTGTCAACAACGACGTTGCGGGGAGGCAGCGATGGGAGCCGAGGGACATGCAGACGGAACGGTCGGCAAGGCGCTGGACGTCCTCGACATGGTCGCGCGCCATAGCCGGCCGGTGCGGTTCTCGGATCTGCTGGCACAGGCCGACTATCCCAAGGCCACGCTGTACCGGCTGCTGCAGACTCTGACCAATCAGGGCATGCTGACGCTGGACCCCGACCTTGGCACCTATGCGCTGGGTGTGCGGCTGGTCCGGCTGGCCCACGCGGCTTGGGCGCAGTCATCTCTGGCCCCGATCGCGCGGCCCTATCTGGATGATCTTGCAGCCAAAACCGGCGAGACGATCCACCTGGCGCAGATGGATCAGGGGCAGGTCCTGTATGTCGACAAGCGCAACGCCGCCCGCCCGGTCGAGATGTTCGCCCAGGCTGGCAAGGTTGGTCCCGCCTATTGCACCGGGGTCGGCAAGGCGATGCTGGCCTACCTGCCCGCTGAGGTGCTGGACGCGGCCCTGGCCCGCCAGACCTTTCTGCGCCACACCGATCAGACGCTGGACAGCCGGGCAAAGCTGCTGGCCGAGCTGGAGGCGATTCGCCAACGCGGCCACGCCTGGGACCGGGAAGAGCACGAGCCGGGAATCATCTGCTGCGCGGTGCCGATCCTGACCCGGTCGGGCCGGGTGATGGGGGCGCTGTCGGTCACCTCGACCACGGCGCGGACCACGCTGGATGCTTTGGGGGCCCAGGCCCCGATGATCAAGAATATCGCGGCACAGATCGCTGCGGAGGCGGAAAGCTGGCGCTTTCCGGAACAGGTTTAAGGGGGAGGAAAACCCATGACCGGAGTTACACTGGAGAAGGTCGTCAAGAAATACGGCGACGTGCAGGTGATCCATGGGGTCGACCTGAAGGTGGAAGACGGGGAGTTCTGCGTCTTTGTCGGCCCCTCGGGCTGCGGAAAGTCCACTTTGCTGCGGATGATCGCGGGGTTGGAGGAGACGACCGGCGGCACGATGCGGATCGGCACGCGCGACGTGACGCGGATCGACCCGTCCGAGCGGGGCGTGGCAATGGTGTTCCAGACCTATGCGCTGTACCCGCATATGACGGTGGGCGAAAACATGGGATTCGGTCTGAAGATGACCGGCCACCCCAAGGCCGAGACCGCCGCCAAGGTCGCCGAAGCCGCCCGCATCCTGAAGCTGGAGCCGCTGCTGGACCGCAAGCCCAAGGCCTTGTCGGGGGGCCAGCGGCAGCGTGTCGCCATCGGCCGCGCGATTGTGCGGGGGCCCGAGGTGTTCCTGTTCGACGAACCCCTGTCCAACCTGGATGCGGAATTGCGGGTGGAAATGCGGGTGGAGATCGCCCGCCTGCACCGTGAGATCGGGGCCACGATGATCTATGTGACGCATGATCAGGTCGAGGCGATGACCCTGGCCGACAAGATCGTCGTCCTGCGGTCCGGGAAGGTGGAGCAGGTCGGCAAACCACTGGATCTGTACAACGATCCCGACAATAAGTTCGTCGCCGGGTTCATCGGCAGCCCGGCAATGAACTTTGTCTCTGGCACGGTTGAAGGCGCAGGTCGGGTTTCGGCCAAGGGGCTGGGGCAGCCGGTTGCAACCTCGGTCGCCTTGCCAGCCACGGGGGCCGAGGTGTCGGTGGGCCTGCGTCCGCAGCACCTCAAGATCGGCGCGGGTGACACGCACCGGGTAGAGCTGACCGAAGCCCTGGGGGGGGTCAGCTATGTCCACCTGACCGCGCCGTCCGGCGAAAAGCTGATCATCGAGCGGCATGATCAGGTCAGCCTGGAGCCGGGGGCAAAGGTCGGCATCGGTTTTGACGCGAAGGACGCGATGCTGTTCGACAAGGACGGGCGGCGGTTGCGCTAGGCCCCGGAATTTTCAAAAATTCCGGTCCGATTTCTTCGAAGAAATCGGGGCCTCAGTGCCCCGACAGGAATTTCTCGGCATCCAGCGCCGCCATGCAGCCCATCCCGGCGCTGGTGACGGCCTGGCGGTAGATGTGGTCGGTCAGGTCGCCCGCCGCAAAGACGCCGGGAATGGCCGTCCGGGTCGAGCCGGGTTCGACCACCACATAGCCGCCGTTGTGCAGCGGCAGCTGGTCCTTGACCAGTTCCGACGCGGGCGCATGGCCGATCGCCACGAAGAACCCGTCGCAGGGGATTTCGCCCTCTGCGCCGGTCTTGACGTTGCGGGTCCTGACCGCCGTCACGCCAAGCGGGCCTTCGGTTCCCAGCACCTCGGTCACTTCGCTGTCCCAGACCACCGCGATCTTGGGGTTCTTGAACAGCCGGTCCTGCATGATCTTTTCGGCGCGCAGAAAGTCGCGGCGGTGGATCAACGTGACCTTCCTGGCGAAGTTGGTCAGGAACAGCGCCTCTTCCACCGCCGTGTTGCCGCCGCCGATCACGACGACCTCCTTGCCCCGGTAGAAGAACCCGTCGCAAGTGGCGCAGGCACTGACGCCAAAGCCCTTGAACTTTTCTTCGCTGGGCAGCCCCAGCCATTTCGCCTGCGCGCCCGTCGCCAGGATCACGGCATCGGCGGTATAGGTCGTGCCGCTGTCCGCCGTCGCGGTGAAGGGCCGCTGCGACAGGTCCAGCGCGGTGATGTAGTCGGTGATCACCTCGGCCCCCATCGCGCGGGCGTGCTCCTCCATCCGGACCATCAGGTCGGGGCCTTGCACATGGGTGTCGCCGGGCCAGTTCTCGACCTCGGTGGTGATGGTCAGCTGGCCACCGGGCTGCAGGCCCTGGACCAGGATCGGGTTCAGCATGGCGCGGGCGGAATAGACCGCAGCGGTATAGCCCGCCGGGCCAGAGCCGATGATCAGAACCCGTGTATGTCGCGTCTCGCCCATGATCGTCCCCTTGGCTTTCGGTCCCCGATATAGTCCTGCCGGCGGGAACCCGAAAGCCCCCGCATGGCCGGGTTGTTCCGCACGCAGGCCGGGCAGCGTTACATTTTCTTGCGCAAGATTGAAATATTATTGCGCAACCAGGCCCCGCCGCGTAAGTAAGTCTGCGAACGGAGGCACCCATGGCCGGACACAAGCTTGACCCCATCGACCGCCAGATTCTGGCCGAATTGCAGGCCGATGGCCGGATGACCAACGTCGAGCTGGCCAGCCGGGTCGGCATTTCCGCGCCGCCCTGCCTGCGCCGGGTTCGGGGGCTGGAGGAGGCGGGCTATATCCGGGGCTATCACGCCGACATCGACGCGCGCGAACTGGGGTTCGAGGTGCAGGTCTTTGCCATGGTGCGGCTGAATTCGCAGGCCGAAGCCGACCTTTCGACCTTCGAGGCGCGCTGCAAGGCCTGGCCCCTGGTGCGCGAGTGTCACATGCTGAATGGCGAAATCGATTTCATCCTGAAATGCGTCTCGCCCGACCTGTCGACGTTTCAAAGCTTTCTGACCGAGCAACTGCTCAAGGCCGAACACGTCGCGAATGTGAAAACCAGTCTGGTGATCCGTTGCGCCAAGGACGACCCTGGCCTGCCGTTCGACGTGCTGGAGGCGCGTTTGGCGCGTAACGCGTAGGCCTTTTAGCGGGCGGCCTCAGCCAGCGGGCGGGTGGCGGCCTTCAGGCGCATCGCAAAGCCCTTTTGCCCCGGGGAAAAGCCGCGACCCGACCCGTGCTTGACCGACATCCGGGCGCTGACGCGGGTGTCCTGCTGTTCGGCCACGGCTTCCAGAACCGATACGATCCAGCGACGCTTGGTCTTCATCTCGATGATCATGCGTTTCCCCGTCAGCATTGCGATATCCATAGTGTGGGGTATCGCAATGGAATACGGCGGGGATGCGGTAAAGTTTCGCACCAAA
This sequence comes from Pseudomonadota bacterium, assembly GCA_029567145.1. Lineage (GTDB taxonomy): Bacteria > Pseudomonadota > Alphaproteobacteria > Rhodobacterales > Rhodobacteraceae > Tabrizicola. The sequence goes on along the minus strand of JAKQLM010000242.1, from coordinate 35 downwards.
AGGTGCATTTTCAGGACCTATACGAACGCATTATA
>JAKQLM010000195.1 GCA_029567145.1 Pseudomonadota bacterium | reverse complement strand
TCTTCGCCGATGAGGAGGCCGTCGAATGACCATGACCCCGCCCCCGAAATCCCCGGGCCTCTTCGCGCGACTGGCCCGCGCACGTCCCACGAAACCGGGTGAAATCTACGGCGTGCCGGGGCAGGGGAGCACCTTCTGGCTGTCGGTCGGCTCGGTCCTGCTGATGCTGTTCGTCTGGTGGCTGGTCACCGCCCTGGGGCTGGTGAAACCGCTTTTCGTCCCCGCTCCGCAGCTGGTGGTGCAGAAGTTCTTTCAGATCTGGCGCGAGGGGTTCACCAATACCGCGTTTCTGGAACACATCCTGATCTCGACCGCGCGGGTCTTCGGGGCCTTCCTTCTGGCCTGCATCATCGGCCTGCCCTTGGGTCTGGCGATGGGGATGAGCCCGCTGATCCGCGGCATCTTTGACCCGCCGATCGAGTTCTACCGCCCGATCCCGCCCTTGGCCTACCTGCCGCTGATGATCATCTGGTTCGGCATCGGCGAGACGTCGAAGGTGCTGCTGATCTTCCTGTCGGTCTTCGCGCCGGTCGTCCTTGGCGCGCGGTCCGGGGTGAAATCGGCGGCGATCGAGCAGATCCACGCGGCCTATTCCTTTGGCGCGACGCGCTGGCAGGTGATGCGGCATGTGATCCTGCCCTCGGCCATGCCCGAGATACTGACCGCGATGCGCGTGGGCATCGGCTTTGGCTGGACTACGCTGGTCGCCGCCGAAATGGTCGCCGCGACCAAGGGGCTTGGCTACATGGTCCTGTCGGCCAGCCAGTTTCTGCAAACGCCTGTGGTGATCATGGGTATCTTCGTGATCGCCATCATCGCCTTTGGCTTCGACCTTCTGATGCGCTTCCTGGAACGCCGCTTGGTGCCCTGGAAGGGCCGGATGTGACCTGAAAGACCCGTTATGATCTACCTCAAGCAAGCCCGGACAACGCCCGAGACCGACCATCAGGACGTGCGCGACCTGGTGCAAGTCATGCTGGCGCGGATCGCGCTGCAAGGCGAAGAGGCGGTGCGGGATTATTCGCGGACTTTCGACAAGTGGGAGGGTGATATCGTCGTCAGCCCGGCAGCGCTGAAGGCCGCCGCC
>JAKQLM010000186.1 GCA_029567145.1 Pseudomonadota bacterium | reverse complement strand
GGCGCCCGGGATGCAGCGGATCGAGGCGTTCATCGTCGCCCCGTTCCAGGGCGTGCTGTGCCTGTTCCTGCTGGACATGGGGCTGGTCGCGGGCCGGGGCATGCGGAATGCCAAGGGAGTGCTGACGGCGGGGGCGCTGGTCTTCGGGCTGCTGATGCCGGTGGTCGGCGCGGGGTTCGGGCTGGCGGCGGGGCTGGCGCTGGGCCTGTCGACCGGGGGTGTCGCGCTGATGATGGTTCTGGCGGGATCGGCCAGCTATATCGCCGTCCCCGCAGCGATGCGGGTGGCGCTGCCCGAGGCGAACCCGTCGATCTATCTGACCCTGTCGCTGGGGGTGACCTTCCCGTTCAATCTGGTGATCGGAATTCCGGCCTGGGTGGCCGTGGCAACGGCAGTGGGGGGCTGAGGCATGCAGACCTACAAGGCGAAGCGGGTGGAAATCATCATCGAGGCCCCGATGGAGGGGCGGTTGACCGCCGCGCTGGAAAAGGCGGGGGTGACCGGTTTCACGGTCCTGCCGGTCCTGGGCGGGTCGGGCCGGTCGGGGCGGTGGAGCCGCGACGGTCAGGTCGGGCGGTCGGGGATGGTGGCGGTGGTCTGCCTGATCCGGCCCGAAAAGCTGGATGGCCTGCTGGAGGCGGCCTTTGGGGTGGTGGACCGGCATATCGGGGTGATTGGCTTGACCGATGCCGAGGTCCTGCGGGCCGAACGGTTCTGAGGTCTGTCCACTGTGGACAGACGGCGCTGTCGTAATGATATCAACGCTTTGGGCGTGGACGGTAAGGATTCCCTAACAGTCTGCACCCGCGCCCGGACCAGCCCTAGAACGGCACGGGAGCGGTGTAGCTGACCCTTTCCCCCGTCGCCGGATGGTGCAGCGACAGGGTTTCGGCATGCAGCATCAGGCGGGGATACTGGCGCGAAGCTTCGGGGGCGTAGATCTGGTCGCCGACAATGGGATGACCCAGCGCCAGCATGTGAACGCGAAGCTGGTGGCTGCGTCCGGTGTGGGGGGTCAGGCGGACGCGGGTTTCGCTGTCGGTCCGGTCGATGACCTGCCAGCCGGTCCGCGCGGGCTTGCCATCGGGGCGGACCTTCTGGCGCGGGCGATAGTCCCAGTCGCTGCCCAAGGGCAGGTCGATCGTGCCGCTGTCGCCCTGCACCTGGCCGTGGACGCGGGCGATATAGGTCTTTTGCGCCCGGCGCTGTTCGAATTCCTGGCCGAGATACCCCTGCGCCTGCTTGGTGCGGGCAAAGATGATCACGCCCGACGTGTCGCAATCCAGCCGATGCACCACCAGCGCATCCCAGCGCGCGGCTTGCAGGCGGGTGATCAGGCAATCCTGCCGACCCTTTAGCTTGCCCGGAACCGAGAGAAGGCCCGCCGGTTTGTCCATGACCAGCACCTGCGCATCCTCGTGCAGGAACTGCAGGGGGGTGTCGGGCGGATCGTAGGCAAAGTCCGGGATCAGCGACGGGTCAGACAATGCGGTGACCTTCGGCCAGAAGCCGGTCGCGCAGGTGGCGAATGTGGGCCGGGCCGACCTCGCAGCAGCCGCCGATGATCGTGGCCCCCTGGGCGACCCAACCCAGTGCGAAGTCGCCGTATTTTTCCGGCGTCAGATCGTGGCGGTGGGTCAGTTCCTTGACCGTCGGCGCGTCCTTGAGGAAGTTGCCCGAGATATGGGTGAACCCGTTGGCATAGGCCCCGAACGGCCTGCCCAAGGGTTTGAGCGCGGTCATCGCGTCGGCCATCGCCTCGGGCACCGAGCAGTTGGCAAGCAGCGCGGCGATGGGGTGCTGCAACAGGCGCTGGACGTCGGCGACAGCTTCGCCCGAGCGCAGTTTCGTGCCGTCCCGGTCATCAACAGAGATGGACAGCCACACGGGTTTGCCCGCCGCCTGCGCGCCGATGACCGCGCCTTCGGCCGCCTCTAGCGAGGCGGCGGTTTCGATCAGGATCAGGTCGACATGCGGGCCAAGCAGGCGGGCGATCTCGGCGTATTTCGGGGCGGCCTTTGCCACGGGTTCGGTCAGGTCGGGGCGATAGCTGGCCTGCAACGGTCCGAGCGAGCCGGCGATGCGGGCGTGGGGATGGGGGGCGCGGGCCTCATGCGCCTCGGCCGAGGCCCGCAGGTGGAGGGCGTGGAACATCGGGTCCAGGCCAAAGCGTTCCAGCCGGTCGTGGTGGATGGCGTAAGTGTTGGTCGTGGCGATGGTCGCACCGGCAGCGAAGTAGTCGGCATGGATGTCGCGGACCAGGCCGGGGTGATCCAGCATCACCCGGGTCGCCCAAAGTGGCGTCGGGTCATCACCGGAGCGGGCGAGGAGTTCCTGGCCCATGCCGCCGTCAAGAAGGGTGATATCGGTCATCTGGTGGTTCCTGTGGCTGGCCGCCGGGGGGTTTCACACCCCCCGGACCCCCTGTGGGATATTTGTGCAGAGAGGAAGCACAATTTTAGTCGAATTGTTCAGGTTGCGTCCTGGAAGACTTCGGCGAGGAGGGGTGTGAGCCAGGCTTCGTCTTCGGGCGTGAAGGCGGCGGGGGTGTCGCTGTCCAGGTCGAGGACGCCAAGCAGTTTGCCCTGGCCGTTCCAGACCGGCAGGACGAGTTCGGACTTCGTGCTGGTCGCGCAGGCGATATGGCCGGGGAAGGCGTCCACGTCGGGGACGTTCTGGACCTGGCCGGTGCGGGCGGCAGCCCCGCAGACGCCCCTTGAAAACGGAATCACCAGGCAGCCGTGGCCGCCCTGATAGGGGCCGATCTTGAGCAGGTCCGGCGCGGTGACGCGGTAAAAGCCGGTCCAGTCGCAGTAGGGGTGCGCGTGGTGGATTTCGCAGGCGACGGTGGCCATCAGCGCGACGCTGTCGGTTTCGCCATGGGTCAGGGCGCGGATCGCCTGGGTGATTGCGGGGCGGTCGATCTCAGTAGCCAAGGGCGCAGCCGTCCTTTCTGGGGTCGGACGCGCCGATCATCAGGTCACCGTCGATGCGGATCGCCTGCGCCCCGCCCAGCGGGGCAGCGGGGATGCTGACCGTGTGGCCCAGGGCGGACAGGTCGGCGCGGACCTGGGTTGAGTAGCCGCGTTCAACCTCCAGCCCGTCGGCGCTGGAAAAGCAGCGCGGGGCGTCGATGGCGGTTTGCAGGTCCATGCCGTAGTCGACAAGGTTGGTGACAAGGCGCGCGTGGCCGCAGGGTTGGTAAGCCCCGCCCATCA
>JAKQLM010000175.1 GCA_029567145.1 Pseudomonadota bacterium | reverse complement strand
GCGGTGACCGCGCCATCCAGCCCGGCAATCCAGTGCGCGACGAACAGGATCCAGCGCGCCCCCTGCTCCATCACCCACAGCGGCAGCGCGGCCAGCCCGAACGGCGCCAGCAGCGCGGCGAGCGCCCCGGCCGGCATGATGATCGCGCCCATCACCGGCACGGTCAGGATGTTGGCAAGCAGCCCGTAATCGGTGAAACGGTTGAAATGCGCCGCCGCATAGGGCGCGGTCGAAAAGCCGCCGATCACCGAACTCAGGACCAGCGTGAACACCGGCATCAGCCAGCGCGGCACCCGTTCGCGGTAGATGCTGCCGTCCAGCGCCGCGAACCCGACGATCAGCGCGATGGTGGCGGCAAAGGACATCTGGAACCCGGGCTCCAGCAGGCTTTCGGGCTTGGCCAGCAGCAGGATCGCCCCGGCCACCGCCACCGACCGCAGGGTCAGCGCGCGGCGGTCCAGAAGGACAGCCCCCAGGAACACCGCGATCATGATGAAGGCGCGTTCGGTCGCGACATTCGCGCCGGACAGCAGCAGGTAGAAGAGCGCCACCCCCAGGCTGGCGATGGCGGCCAGCTTCTTGGTGTTCACCCGCAAGGCGACCGGCGGGATCAGCGCCAGCCCATAGCGCAAAAGCGCAAAGACGAACCCGGTGAGGAACGCCATGTTCATCCCCGAAATCGCCAGAAGATGCGCAAGCGAGCTGTCGCGCAGCGCCTGCACCGTGTCTTCGGTGATGGCGGATCGGTCGCCGGTCATCGCCCCTGCCGCAAAGGCCCCGGCCTGGCCATCCATATGCGCCAGCATGCCTTCGGTCAGATAGCGCCGCAGCCGGTCGATCGGCAGCGCGCCCTCTGCCGGCTCCTCCAGCAAAAGGACCGGCGTGCGGGTATAGCCGACCGCGCCCAGCCGGTTGAAAAACGCCATGCGGCGAAAGTCGAAGCTGCCGGGTTCGACCGGGCCTTCCGGCGCGGCAAGGTTCGCGGTCAAGATCACCACCTGTCCGGGCGCAGGCACCAGCCAGTCCTGCGGACCCTGCAGCGACACCCGCACCCGTTCGGGCGTGCGGTCGGGCGGCACCTCGCGCAGCACCACCTGGTCCAGCGTCAGCCGCAACGCATCGGATTGCGACCGGTCGATGTCGACGATCCGGCCTTCGACCGGGCCATAGTAGCGAAAGGTCAGCATCGGGGCCGCGACGCTGTGCGCCCGGATGCCCGCGGCGATCCAGCCCGCAGCAAGCGCGGCCAGCGCCAGGGCCAGCGGCCGCGCAAGGTCCGGCCCCCACGCGGCGAGGCCAAGCCCGGCCAGCACCAGCAGGCCCGCCAGGGCATAGCTTTCCACGGCCGGTTCGTCGGCCATCTGGAACCAAAGCCCGATGCCGCAGCCGATCAGCACGGCGATCCAGGGAAACAGCGTCCCCCGCGCCGCCTGCAGGGCCAAGAGCGGCCACAGGATCAGCCGCGCCCCCACCTTGTTTCCCCCTTCGCGATTGCCTAAACCCAAGGGCCAGCCTAGGCCCTGCATGGTTTCCGAAAGGTTAATGCCCGATGTGTTCTGCTCCCGTCGTCACCCGTTTTGCCCCATCGCCGACCGGCTATCTGCACATCGGCGGTGGCAGGACGGCGCTGTTCAACTGGCTTTACGCGCGGGGTCGCGGCGGCAAGTTCCTCCTCAGGATCGAGGATACCGACCGCGAACGGTCCACCCCCGGGGCGACCGCCGCCATCCTGCGCGGCCTGACCTGGCTGGGGCTGGACTGGGACGGCGAAGTGGTCAGCCAGTTCGAGCGCCGCGATCGCCATGCCGAGGTCGCCCACCAGATGCTTACACGAGGAACGGCTTACAAGTGCTTCAGCACACAGGAAGAAATCGCGACCTTCCGCGCGGCGGAAGAGGCCGCCGGGCGCTACCCCGTCTTTCTGTCGCCCTGGCGCGACGCCGATCCGGCGACCTACCCCGATGCGCCCTATGCGATCCGGATGAAGGCCCCCCGCACGGGCGAGACCATCATCGACGATCAGGTCCAGGGCCGGGTCGTGATCCAGAACGCGACGCTCGACGACATGATCGTGCTGCGGTCCGACGGCACCCCGGTCTACATGCTGGCCGTGGTGGTCGATGATCACGACATGGGCGTGACCCACGTCATCCGGGGCGATGACCACCTGAACAACGCGGCGCGGCAGCAGATGGTCTATGACGCGATGGGCTGGCAGATCCCGATCTGGGCGCATATCCCGCTGATCCACGGGCCGGACGGCAAGAAGCTGTCCAAGCGCCACGGCGCGACCGGGGTCGAGGAGTATCAGGCGATGGGCTACCCCGCCGCCGGAATGCGCAATTACCTCACTCGCCTGGGCTGGGCGCAGGGCGACGCCGAGATCTTTACCAGCGACGAGGCGAAAAAGATGTTCGACTTGTCGGGAATCGGTCGCGCGCCCGCCCGGCTGGACTTCAAGAAACTGGAGAACACCTGCGGTCATCACATGGCACTGGCCGACGATGCCGCGCTGCTGCATGAATTGCAGGCCTATCTGGCTGCGGCGGGCCGTCCGGGGCTGACCGGTGACCAGACAACCCGCATGACGGCGGCGCTGCCGTTCTTGAAGAAGTCTGCGAAGACATTCCCGGAACTGGTTGATAAGGCAGAGTTTCTGATGGCTTCCCGCCCCGTGGTCCCGGACGCCAAGGCGGCAGAGGCCCTGGATACGGTATCCCGTGGTATACTGAAATCATTGACGCCGCAGCTGCAAAATGCTAACTGGACGAAAGAGGCGCTGGAACCGATCCTGACCGAGGCCGCGACTGCAAACGGCATCGGGTTCGGCAAGCTTGCAGCACCTTTGCGGGCCGCACTTGCGGGTCGCAGCGTGACACCTTCGGTTTACGACATGATGCTAGTCATCGGTCGCGAAGAAACCGTCGCCAGGCTGCAGGACGCGTCGCACTGACCCGCGCCCCCCGGCCTTGAAGCTGCCCCCGCCGGGGTGCAGGATAGCCATTGGCCGCCCCTGCCAGGGACGACCCGCCACACCGGGGAAGACAAGATGTCGGACAAAGTTGCCAAGCTGAGCCTGGACGGAAAGACCTACGATCTGCCCGTCCACAAACCCACCCTCGGGCCCGATGTGCTCGACATCCGCAAGCTTTACGGCGAGGCGGATGTGTTCACCTTCGATCCGGGCTTCACCTCGACCGCCGCCTGCGAAAGCGCGATCACCTACATCGACGGCGACAAGGGCGAACTCTTGTATCGCGGCTACCCGATCGAGCAGCTGGCCGAAAAGTCCACCCATCTTGAGGTCTGCTATCTGCTTTTGTACGGCGAACTGCCGAATGCCGCGCAGCTGGCCGATTTCACCGCGCGGGTGACCCGGCACACGATGGTGCATGAACAGATGCACTACTTCTTCCGGGGCTTCCGGCGTGACGCGCATCCGATGGCGACGATGGTCGGCGTTGTCGGCGCGATGGCGGCCTTCTACCATGACTCGACCGACATCAACGACCCCTGGCAGCGCGAAGTGGCCGCGATCCGCATGATCGCGAAGCTGCCCACCATCGCCGCGATGGCCTACAAGTATTCGGTGGGCCAGCCTTTCGTCTATCCGAAGAACGCCCTCAGCTATGCGGGCAACTTCCTGAACATGTGCTTCGCCGTCCCGGCCGAGGATTACGTAGTCAACCCGATCCTGGAAAAGGCGATGGACCGCATCATGATGCTCCATGCTGACCACGAACAGAACGCTTC
>JAKQLM010000165.1 GCA_029567145.1 Pseudomonadota bacterium | reverse complement strand
CGATGGGGTCATCCTGAACCAGACCAAGGAAGACGACCCCCGCATCCGCTACATGCAGGATCGCGGCTTTCCCTTTGCCGCGCATGGCCGGACCGCGATGGGGATCGACCATGCCTATTTCGATTTCGACAACCAAGCCTTCGGTCGCCTGGGCGCGCGCGCCTTGGCCGAACGCGGGCGCAAGCGCCTGCTTCTGGTCGCCCCGCCCCGGTCGCACATGTATGCCCGCCACATGATCCTGGGCTTTTCCGACGAAGCCGCCCAGCGCGGCCTACCTTTCGAACTGGCCGAAGCCGTCACGTCCGACAGCGGGGGCGAGCCGGTCGAGGCCGCCATCACCGCCCGCTTCCGCCAGCCGAACCCACCGGACGGGTTGCTTCTGGGCTCGACCACCGCCGCCATGGCCGCCGTTGCCGGGGCGGAAAGCTCGGGCCGGGTGCTGGGCCGGGATTTCGACGTCGTCGCGAAAGAGGCGATTCCCCTGTTGCGCCGGTTTCGGCAGGATATTCTGATCATTCGCGAAGATGTGGGGCGCGCCGGGGATTTCCTGGCCCGCGCCCTGTTGGCGCAGATTGAAAAACGCGACTGGCCCGACCGGCAGGGTCTGGAAGTTCCGGTCAAGGTGGAAAGCGGCCGTCAGGCCTGAGGAGGAGGAAAGACATGCAGACGATCAAGGGCCCGGCCCTGTTCCTGGCGCAATTCGCGGGAGATTCCGCCCCGTTCAACTCGTGGCCGTCGATCACCGCCTGGGCCGCGGATTGCGGCTATGTCGGCGTGCAGGTTCCAAGCTGGGACGCCCGGCTGTTTGACCTGGAAAAGGCTGCCAGTTCAAAGGACTACTGTGACACGTTCAAGGGACAGGCGGCCGAGAACGGCATCGCGGTGACCGAACTGTCGACCCACCTGCAGGGCCAGTTGATCGCCGTGCACCCGGCCTATGACACCGCGTTTGACGGGTTCGCGGCGTCCTCTGTGCGTGGCAATCCGAAGGCGCGGCAAGAATGGGCGGCGGATCAGGTGAAAAAGGCGCTGACCGCCTCCAGGAACCTTGGGCTGACCGCCCATGCCACGTTCTCTGGCGCGCTTGCCTGGCCCTATCTTTACCCCTGGCCGCAGCGCCCGGCGGGTCTGGTGGAAGAGGCGTTTGACGAACTTGCCCGCCGCTGGTTGCCGATCCTGAACCACGCCGAGGATTGTGGCATCGACGTCTGCTATGAGATTCACCCCGGCGAAGACCTGCACGATGGCATCAGCTACGAGATGTTCCTGGACCGGGTGAAGGGCCATGCCCGCGCCAACATGCTGTACGACCCCAGCCACTATGTCCTGCAACATCTTGATTATCTTGACCATATCGACATCTACCATGACCGCATCAAGATGTTCCACGTCAAGGACGCCGAGTTGAACCCGACCGGACGGCAGGGCGTGTACGGCGGGTTCCAAAGCTGGGTGAACCGCGCCGGGCGTTTCCGCAGCCTTGGCGACGGGCAGGTGGACTTCGGCGGAATCTTCTCGAAACTGACGCAATACGGCTTTGACGGCTGGGCCGTGGTCGAATGGGAATGCTGCATCAAGCA
>JAKQLM010000142.1 GCA_029567145.1 Pseudomonadota bacterium | reverse complement strand
GCAGCCCGATCCGCCGCCTGATGGTCGCGCAGGACACCGGCGGCGCGATCAAGGGCATGCAGCGCGCCGACATCTTCTACGGCACCGGGGCCGGCGCGGGCGACGCGGCCGGCACGGTCAAGGATGGCGGCCGGCTGATCCTGCTTTTGCCCATCGACCGCGCCTTCGCGATGCTGGAAGACGGCTGACCCCGATGGCCCGCCGCCGTCACCTTACGCCCGAGGAGGCAGACCTCTGGCGCAGCGTCGCGCGCACTGCGCGGGCATTGCACAGTCATCCGATCCAGAACCTGCCCCCCGCGGACAAATCCGCGCCAGAAAAACCCGCTCCCGAACCCCTGCACCACGCAAAGCCGCGCCTGCCGAAATTCACCCTGGGCGAAAAGACCCGCACCCCGGAACGCCGCGACCTGGCTCCGACCCTGCCCGAGCTTGTCGGTCAGGCTCCGTTGCAGATGGACGCCAAGACTCACGGCAAGATGACCCGGGGCAAGCTGTCCCCCGAAGCCCGGATCGACCTGCACGGCCTGACCCTGGCCGAGGCGCACCCCGAACTGATCCGCTTCATCCTGAACGCGCAATCGCAGGGGTTGCGGCTGGTGCTGGTGATCACCGGCAAGGGCAAACGCCGCGATGACAGCGGCCCGATCCCGCAACGCATGGGTGCCCTGCGCCACCAGGTCCCGCACTGGCTGCGCCTGCAACCGCTTGGCGCTGCGGTCCTGCAAATCAGCGAAGCACATCTGAAACACGGCGGATCAGGCGCGTACTATGTCTACCTACGTCGGTAAATCACTCAAGATTATCTAAAATTGTCTTCCTCTCTGCTCAAGTATCCCACGGGGGTCCGGGGGTGTGAAACCCCCGGGGACAGATGCAGCAGACCAACACTCCAAAACCTACTTCCCCGCCTCGCCAATCGCCCCGACCGGGGCCAGCACGATCTCGGTCGCGCTGCGCACCGTCAGCACCAGCCCCGGCAGAAGCCCGACCCGGGCGCGGGCGTCCAGGCGGAAGGCTTCGTCAATCCCGACCAGCCCGGCAAACAGCTTCAACAGCGCCGGGTTCTCGCCGATGTTCAGATGCCCGGTCCCGGTGGTGTAGGCGGCCGTGTCCAGATAGGTGACCTGCAGATCAGCGATCTCGGACACGTCCTCCAGGTTTCCCAACCGCTTTGCGCCACCCGAAATGGTCGCTGACAACCCCAACACCCGGTCGCGCGAACTGCCGAAGATCACGAACGGCTGCGGCAGCGCGCCGATATCCCGCGCCTGCGACTTGAACAGGTCCAGGTCCAGATCGGGCGAGATCAGGATCACCCCCGCCACCCGGTCCAGCGCCCCAGGCCCGTCGCGCAACGCGATCTGGCGCAGCGTTTCCATCGTCAGCGCGGCCCCCATCGAGTGCGCGACGATGACAATCTCTTTCGCCCCCGCCGCGCGAACCTGATCCAGAAGCTCGGCAAACCCGCTGCGCGCGAACAAGGCCGAGTCGCGGTCATAGACATAGCCCAGCGCCGATCCGCGCGACGGCCAGGCATAATGCACCGCCACGCCCGGCACTTGCAGGTCATGGTGCATCTGCGCGACCCGGTACACACCCTCGGCCATCGTGTTGTTGAAGCCGTGGACATAGACCACGGCATCGGTCTGGCCCCGCAGCCTCATCGCGTCAGCCAGGGCCGCGCTGAACGCCCCCGCATCGGCAAACTGCGTTTCCGCCAGCGTCAGGAAGTCCCGGTTCGCATCCGGCCTGCGCGTGCGCGGCGGCCAGTTCAACTCTCCGGGTTCGCGGTCCGGCGGGATCGCAATGTCATAGCGCAGGAAACTGGGCGTGACCGAGCGTTCGCGCCCGAACCCACCCTCTCCCGCCAGGCGCGAGGTGCCGACAAAGATCGCTTCCGGCGTCGCCGTTCCGGACCCACCCGTTGCCATGGTGAAATCCCCACGCGGCGCGCAGGCGGCCAACGCGATGACCATGACCATCAAAACCTGCCGCACTCTTGCCTCCGGGCCAACCTCCTGCGACCCTGTTCCTGCCGCGTCGCAGCGTCAAGCCACCGATCACGAAAGGACCCGCCATGACACTTGCCGGAAAGACCGCCCTCGTCACCGGCGGCAATCGGGGCATCGGGCTGGCCGTCGTCCGCGCGCTTGCCCTGGCCGGGGCTTCCGTGCATTTCACCGCCCGCAGCGCCGCCAACATCGCCGCCGCCCAGCGCGCGCTTGGGCCGATTGTCGCGACCGGCCACCATGCCGACATGACCGACCGGCTGGCGATGACGACGCTGTTCGAAACCCGCTTCGACATCCTGATCAACAGCGCCGGGATCATCGGCCCGATCGGCCGCATCCTGGATGTCTCGGTCGAGGATTGGGCCCGCAACATCGACACCAACCTGACCGCCGCCTTCCACACCACGCAACTCGCCCTGACCCACATGACACGGACCGGCGGCACGATCGTGAACGTCTCCTCCGGTGCTGCCCACCGCCCGCAAGAGGGGTGGAGCGCCTATTGCGCCGGAAAGGCTGGCCTGGCGATGCTGACACGGTCCGTCCATCTGGAATACGGCGACCAGGTCCGCGTCTTCGGCTTCGCCCCCGGCGTCGTCGACACCGACATGCAGGGCACCATCCGCGCCAGCGGGATCAATCCGGTGTCGCAACGGCCGCGCAGCAGCCTGGCCCCCGCGGCCGAACCCGCCCAGGCCATCGCCTGGCTTTGCACCCCCGCCGCCGATCCGCTGGCCGGGCAAGAGCTGGACGTCCGCGACCCCGACTTGCGCGCCGCTGCCCGTCTTCCGCCCTTGGCCTAGGCCGCGCGGCTCGCTAACATGTCAGCGACACTTACAGGGACATCCAGATGAAACTCCTCCGCTACGGGCCGCAGGGCCAGGAAAAGCCCGGCATCCTGGCCGACGATGGCAGCATCCGCGACCTCTCGGCCCATGTTGCTGACCTGTCCGGCGCGGTTCTGACCGACCTTGACCGGCTGAAATCCATCGACCCCGCCAGCCTGCCGAAAGTTGACGGCACTCCCCGCCTTGGTCCCTGCGTTGCGGGCACCGGCAAGTTCATCTGCATCGGCCTGAACTACGCCGACCACGCCGCCGAAAGCGGCCTGCAGGTCCCGCCGGAACCGGTGATCTTCATGAAGGCCACCTCTGCCATCTGCGGCCCGAACGACCCGATCCTGATCCCGCGCACCAGCCAGAAAACCGACTGGGAGGTGGAACTTGGCGTCGTCATCGGCAGACCCGGCAAGTACCTGACCGAAGCCGAGGCGCTGTCCCATGTCGCGGGCTATTGCGTGATCAACGACGTCTCCGAACGCGCCTTCCAGACCGAACGCGCGGGCCAGTGGACCAAGGGCAAATCCTGCGACAACTTCGGCCAGACCGGCCCCTGGCTGGTTACCCCGGACGAAGTGCCCGATCCGCAGGCCCTGTCGATGTGGCTCAAGGTCAACGGCCAGACCATGCAGAACGGATCGACCAGGACGATGGTCTACGGCGTCGCGCATGTCGTCGCCTACCTTAGCCAGTTCTTCACCCTGCACCCCGGCGACATCATCTCGACCGGCACCCCGCCCGGCGTCGGCATGGGCATGAAACCGCAGCGCTTCCTGAAGGCGGGCGATACGGTGGAACTGGGGATCGAGGGCCTTGGCACCCAGAAACAGACCTGCCTCCAGGACTGATCCCGACAATTCATCTAGAATTGTCGCCTGCTCTTTCGGAAATACTCCACGGGGGTGCGGGGGTGTGAAACCCCCGCTTCCTTCGGTTCAGTGCGACAACGCCTCGGTGCCCCAGACCTCGCGCACCCGCGCATCGCGGCCGCAGGATTCGCGATAGAACGCATAGGCGTTCGACTGCTTCTTCGGACCGTTGCGGGTCAGGATGATCCCGGTCCCCTTGTAATAATCCTGGTGATAGTCCTCGGCGATCCAGAAGGTCTTTGCCTCCAGAACCGGCGTCACGATCTTCTGACCCAGCGCCGCCTCTGCCTCCGCCACAGCCGCCAGCGCCGCCGATTTCTGCCCGGCCCCAGACACGAAGATCGCCGTCCGGTAGGCATCGCCCCGGTCGCAGAACTGCCCGCCCGCGTCCAGAACGTCGACCGACCGCAGGAACTTGGCCACCAGCTCGCCATACGAAATCACCGAATTGTCAAAGGTGATCTCGACCGCCTCATAATGCCCTGAATGACGCTTGTAGGTCGGGTTCTGACTGTCCCCGCCGGTATAGCCCGACACGACGTCCACCACGCCCGCCACTTTCTCGAAATCCGATTCGACGCACCAGAAGCACCCCCCGGCGACCACGGCCTTTTCGATCTGCGCCTGAGCCGCCCCGGCCAGACCAAAACCCAACGCGATTGCAAGTTTCCACATCACCGATCTCCCGTTTCCTGCCATCGACGCTGGGGCCCGCCGTGGTTGCAGTCCACTCACCGATGCGTGGCTCACCAAAGGGTGATGGTTTCCCTTGGCCAAACCGTCCCGCCGCCGTAGCTTGGCCGGGCGATCGGAAAGGCCGGACATGAACGACCACGTCTCTACTCATCAGGCGGAAGAAGACGCCCGCAACGACCAGATCCTGATCTGGGTGGACGGAGCGCTGAAGCCAAAGGCGCAGGCCGTGGTCAGCGTCTACGACTCCGGCTTCATGCTGGGCGATGGCGTGTGGGAAGGCGTCCGGCTTTACAATGGCAAATGGACCTTCCTTGACGAACACATCGACCGCCTGTTCGAAGCGGCAAAGGCCATCGACCTGGATATCGCCCGCACCAAGGACCAGGTGATTGCGGCGATCCTGGAAACCCAGGCCGCCAACCAGATGACCACCGACGCCCATGCCCGCCTGATGGTGACGCGGGGGGTCAAGACCCGGCCGTTCCAGCACCCCAAGCTTAGCCAGCAAGGCCCGACCATGGTGATCATCATGGAACACTCGCGCCAGAAACTGCCCCGCCCGATCACCCTGGCCACAGTCCCCCACCTGCGCGGCCTGCCGATGACGCAGGACCCGAAACTGAACAGCCACAGCAAGCTGAACTGCATCCTTGCCTGCATCGCCGCGCAAAAGGCCGGCGCGGACGAGGCGTTGATGCTGGACGTGCATGGCTTTGTGAACACCACCAACGCCTGCAACTTCTTCATCGTCCGCAAGGGCCAGGTCTGGACCAGCACCGGCGACTACTGCATGAACGGGATCACGCGCCAAAAGGTCATCGACCTGTGCCGCGCCAACGGCATCCCGGTCTTTGAACGCAACTTCTCGCTCGTCGATACCTATGGCGCGGACGAGGCGTTTCTGACCGGCACCTTCGGCGCGCAGACCCCCGTGGGCCAAATTGACGGCCGGCAGATCGGCACCGGCCAGATGGGTCCGATGACCGAACGCCTGCGCGGACTTTACAAACAGATGGTAGGGGCGTGACCCATGCAGAAGATCGACCGCTCCCGTCACCTGACACGCCGCACGTTTCTGCACGCCGATGATTGCGACCTGTCCGAGCTTGCGGCCTTGTGTGGCACGGTCAGCGATCCGGCGGATTATCCCCTTTCGGCTGCGGTCGAAAAGGGCGTTCTGGTCTACGACTGCCCCGCGCTTCTGCCGCGCCTGACTGATCCCGCCTTCGCCGATACGCTGATGGCCGAATGGGCGGACGCGTTTGCCAACGGCCCCGGTGTTGTTGTCCTGTCGGGGGCCGAGCCTGACCTTGCGATGATCGACCGCGCCTCGGACATCTTCCGCGACCTCATCGCCCGGCAAAACGCCGCAGGCACCGGCGGGGGCGACCATTTCGCCAAGCCCGGTGCGAATGACCGGCTGTGGAACAGCCTGGAAAAGCACTGTCTTGCCGACCCAGGGAATTTCGCCCGCTACTATGCCAACCCGTTCCTTGCGCTGGTCTCGCAGGCCTGGCTTGGCCCCTATTACCAGATGACCGCGCAACTGAACGTGGTGAACCCCGGCGGCGCGGCGCAGTCTCCGCATCGCGACTACCATCTCGGGTTCCAGTCGGCCCAGGCCGTTGCGCGCTATCCCCGCCATGTTCACCTGTTCTCGCCGATGCTGACCTTGCAAGGGGCCATCGCCCATGTCGATGCCAGCATCGAATCCGGGCCGACGCTTCTTCTGCCGCACAGCCAGAAGTACGAGGCCGGGTATCTGGCGACCTCGCGCCCCGATTTTCGCGCCTATTTCGACGCCCATGCCGTACAACTGCCGCTGAAGAAGGGCGACATGCTGTTCTTCTCGCCTGCGCTTTTCCATGCGGCGGGGACGAACCGGACCAGCGACGTCAAGCGGATGGTCAATCTCTTCCAGGTCTCTTCGGCCTATGGCCGCGCGATGGAGGCGATCGACCGCACAGCCATGTGCCGGGCGCTTTACCCCGCTCTCCTGACCGCGAACCTGTCGGAAACCGAAGCCGCCAACGCCATCGCCGCAACGGCCGAGGGGTACAGCTTCCCCACGAACCTTGACCGCGACCCGCCCATCGGCGGCCTTGCCCCAAAGTCGCAGGCTGCCTTGATGCACGAAGCCATCGCCGCGCGGTGGACCCCCGACGCGCTGAACGCGGCGCTTGAACTGCAGGCCAGGAAACGTCTCCCATGAAAATCGCCATGTGGTCCGGCCCACGCAATCTGTCCACCGCGCTGATGTATGCCTTTGCCGCCCGGCCCGATTGCGCCGCCAGTGACGAACCCTTCTACGCCGCCTACCTGCAGGCCACCGGGCTTGACCACCCGATGCGGGGCGCGGTGATTGCCAGCCAGCCGACCGACCCGGCCCGCGTTGCCGCTTTCTGCACCGGTCCCAACCCGGACGGAAAGCCGCACTGGTACCAAAAGCACATGACGCTGCACATGATCCCGGCCTTTGACCGGGGCTTCCTGCGCGGGCTGACCAATGCTTTCCTGATCCGCCACCCCGCCCGCGTCATCGCAAGCTACGCCCGGAAACGCGAATCTCCCACGCTGGACGACATCGGCTTTGCCCAGCAGGCGCAGCTTTTCGACCAGGTCGCCGACCTCACCGGCACCGCGCCCCCGGTGGTCAGCGCCGAAGCGATCCGCGCCAACCCCGGGGACGCGCTGACCCGGCTTTGCGCCGCACTTGGCCTGCCCTTCGACCCGGCGATGCTGCACTGGACGCCCGGCCCCAAACCGCAGGACGGCGTCTGGGCCCCGCACTGGTACAACGCCGTGCACCAATCGACCGGTTTCGAGGATCCCGAAGGTCCGCTTCCCGACCTGCCGCCGGATTTCCAGCGCCTCTCTGACCTTGCCATGCCCCATTATGACCGGCTTCTTGCCCACAGCCTTTGATCGGACCCCATGCGCCACGCCCTTTTCGCCCTTGCGCTGCTTGCCGCCCCGGCTCAGGCCCAGTCCCTTTACGAGGCAGCGTCGGGCCTTGACCTGTTTCCCTGCGATCTGTCGGCGCTGTCCTGCACCACGCTGACCCTGCCGCTGGACCATCTTGCGAACGATCCCGAAAAGACCATCGACATCACCTTTGCGCTGTCCTTTGCCACCGTCGAAAGCCGGGGGATCCTGTTCTATCAGGTCGGCGGGCCGGGGGCCTCGGGCCTTGCGTCGGCGGAAAGCTACCTGTCTTCCTTTGACGAAGAGCTGATCCAGTACATGGATATCGTCTTTGTCGACCAGCGCGGCACGGGCCCGAACCACGGCCTGACCTGTCCGCTGGCGCAAGCCCGGTTCGATGCCGCAGACCTGTCGATCACCGACCCCGACGCGGCCAAGACCAGCGCAAAGGCCTATGTGACCGACTGCATCGCCGAGCTTGACCGCAGCGACATCCTGCCCTTCGTCGCGACCGACCAGGCGATCCGCGATGCCGAGGCGTTTCGCCAGTCCATTGGCGCGCCGAAGGTCTGGCTTTACGGCGAAAGCTACGGCACCCAGTTCGTGCAGGCCTTTGCCACCGTCTTTCCAACCGCCGTCAAGGGCGTGATCCTGGACGGCGTCGTTGACCTGACACTGGATTCGCAGGGCTTCTACACCGCCTACACCCTTGCGTCCGAGGCGATCCTGGCCCGCACCCTGGCAGGTTGCGCCGACATCGGCCCCTGCGCCCGCGACATGGGCGGTGACGCGGCGGCGGTGTTCGACGATCTGAAAAAGCGGCTCGAACAAGGCCCGATTCCGGTCTCCTTCACCCGTGCCGATGGCCAGACCGAAGACCGCGCGCTGACGTCGGGCCTGGTCGATGCCAGCGCCTTCTATGCGCTGTATTCCCCTGCGGGCCGGGCCGAGTTCCTGCGCGTCCTGGCCGCCGGGGGGCGCGGCAATCTGGTCCCGATGCTGCAGCTTGGCTATGCCAACATGTATATCGACCCGGAAACCCAGATCGGCGTCTCGGACCCCGGCTGGTATGGCGCGGCCTATT
>JAKQLM010000218.1 GCA_029567145.1 Pseudomonadota bacterium | reverse complement strand
CGATTTCATCGCTGAACTGCGCCAGTCAACCGACCTGTCGAAACTGTCTGTCGGGCGCGATGTCGTCGTGATCGGCGGCGGGATGACCGCAGTCGATGCCGCCGTTCAGTCCAAACTTCTGGGCGCCGAAAATGTGACCATCGTCTACCGTCGCGGACAGGACAAGATGTCAGCCTCGGGCCACGAACAGGATCACGCCGTCCAGACCGGCGTGCGGATCATTCACAACGCCGCCCCGGTTCGCGTGATCGGCAACGGCAAGGCCGAAGCGGTTGAGTTCGCCTATACCGAGGATGGTCCGGGCGGGCTGAAACTGTCGTCCGAGACTTTCACCCTGAAGGCCGATCAGGTCTTCAAGGCCATCGGCCAGACCCTTGCAGGCCAACCCAAGGACCTGACCATCGACGGCGGCAAGCTTGCCGGTACGCAGGCCAAGGTCTGGGTCGGCGGGGATTGCGCCGCCGGGGGCGAGGATCTGACCGTCACCGCCGTCGCTGAAGGCCGCGATGCCGCCGAGGCGATCCACGCCCGGCTGACGGGCGCATGATGACCGCGTTTCTCCCTTGTATTCGGCCAAGACCGGCGTCACACCGGGCCTGCATAGGGAATGACCATGGACGCCTGGATCGAGAGTTTCATCGCCTTTGTCGATCGCAATCGCGACTGGTTGCCGCTGATCATGGCGGTCTTTGCGGCGGCCGAGAATCTGGCGTTTCTGTCGATCCTCATTCCCTCCACTGCAGTTCTTGTGGCCATCGGGGCGCTTGTGGCGACGGGTGCGGTCGACTTCATGCCGCTGTTCATCGGGGCAAGCGTTGGTGCGCTGGCCGGGTCGATCATCAGCTATTGGCTGGGCTGGCGCTATGGCGCGGCCGTTCTGGCCATGTGGCCGCTGAAGAACCATCCCGAGATGGTCGAAAAGGGCAAGATCACCTTCAACCGCTTTGGCGGCGCGGCCCTGATCATCGGCCATTTCACAACGGTCTTCCGACCGGTCGCGTTCATCATGGCCGGGATGAGCCGGATGTCCGTGCCCCAGTTCATGATCTGGAACACCATCGGCAGCCTGGCCTGGGCCTGGCTTATTCCCAAGTTGGGCGAATACGGCGGCGACATCCTCGGCTGGCTCTGGTCGTTCGTCTGACCGGCACTGGGTGGAATGCCCACCCGGCGAACCAAATTCCCACATCTCTCAAGGAGGCTTCCCATGGCTGACCTTTCCTCCAATTTCATCGGCATCAAATCCCCGAACCCGTTCTGGCTGGCCTCGGCGCCGCCCACGGACAAGAAATACAACGTCGAACGCGCATTTCAGGCGGGCTGGGGTGGCGTCG
>JAKQLM010000135.1 GCA_029567145.1 Pseudomonadota bacterium | reverse complement strand
TGGCTCGCCGTCGGGTCGCAATGCAGGTAGAGGCTGCCGGTGGGCTTCAGCACCCGGTGCAGCTCGATCAACCGGACGGCCATCATCGCCAGATAGGCGGTCAGGGCGTTCTTGCCCAGAAAGCCCACCATCGCATCCAGCATCTTGGCCGCGTCCTGATACTGGGACCGCTTTACCTCATCGACCGCGACGCCGGAGGTGGCGTCGTCCCAGGTCCAGGTATCGGTAAACGCCTCCATCTGCGCGGGGCTGGATGCGCCTTTCGGCGTCTTGAACAGCGCGTTGTAATCGGCGTTACTGTTGAAGGGCGGGTCGAGGTAGATGAGGTCCACGCTTTCCGACGCGATGCTGTTCCGCAGGACGGTAAGGTTGTCGCCGTAATGCAGGTGGTTGGTCATGCGCGGACTCCCTTTGCAGGAATCCTATCCGGCGGAAGCGGTTAAGGGCAAGTGAAGGCGGACGGGGCCGCGAGCGCGCGCTTTGCGACGGTTGCCCGGCGCGCTAGATCATCCGTATGGTTTCCTTGCCCACGGCCAGCACATAGCCGCGCCGCGCGATGGTCTTGACCAGAAGCTCGGACACCAGCTGGTTGCCCAGGGTGTCGCGCAGGCGTTTGACGCGGGTGGCGCCGGCCGCCTCTTCGCAGTCGGATTCATTGCGGCCGGAAATCACCGCCTCGATCTGCGCGCCGGTCAGCACCTCGTCGTCCATCCGCGCCTCGGCCAGGACGGACAGGGTTTCAAGCGCGGCATCGGTCAGCTGGAATTCAAGGTCGTTGATGTAGACCGCCCGCGATTCGCGGCTGATCATCAGGCTGGCGACCTGGATGCCCGAGCGCTGGATCGCCGAAATGCGGCGATTCAGGGCGATGATCATCACAAGGAACACAAGGGCCGAGATCAGAAGGGCGGTGGAGAAGACCAGCAGGACGAAGATGACCGAGCGGTAGCTGGTCAGCACCTCGGAAAACGAGGTGCCGGACTGGGCGAGAATCTCCAGCAGCTTGATCTGGGCGTTTGAGGTGAGATCGTTGTTCTCGACGAAGATGCGTTCGACGCGCGCGTTGAAGGCGTTCGCGTCGGGCAGGTTCAGAAACAGAAACAGCGCCGCGCCCAGCAGGATCAGGACGATTGCGGCAATTCCGAAGGCTACGACGCGGTTGCCCGCCTTGAGACTGTCAGTAACGGAGGAAATAGGCTCCGGCACTCGCTTTCCTTTCCTCAAGCCCTTCGGGGCCGAATGTGGACAGGACGTTCAGCAGCGTCCAGCCATCGCTTGCCAGCCGGGGCGCCAATTCGCCTTCGGCAGCGCCGGGCGAGCAATTGCCGTCCGACACCTGAGCGACACCGTAATGCAGCTTGAGGGGTTCGTCACGCTTGGCCTTGTAGTCGGCATAACACTCGGCCGAAGCGGGTCCGGCAAGGACCAGCGCAAGCGCTGCGGCGAGGAAGGGTCTGGTCATTTTCCGACTCCGGGGGAGGGGCTGCTCGATTGGACTGAACAATGCGCGTTGGCGCGCTGATATTCAATATCACGAACGGGGGAGGGGTGTTGATATGGGATAGCATACCCGCCCGCAGGCCCGGTTATCGCCTAGCGGGACGGCGATATTGCTTACGCCCGACGGTCGGGGCGACGGTTGGTCATCAGGTCCGCACAGCCCCAGGCGGCGGACCCCAGCGACCAACAGGAGGCCAGAATGACCGCAATCTTCAGATCCGCTTCGCGCAGCGTCCCATCGTCCGGGATCGTCGAACGCGGCGTGCAGCCCCGCCGCTTTGCCACGTTCCTGACCGGGGGTGCCGTGGCGCTGGCCCTGGTCATGGGCGCGGCAATGCCCGCCAAGGCCGACAAGAAGGACGACCTGGCCAAGGCGCTGATTGCGGCGCTGGTGGTCGGGGCGATTGCACACGAGTTGAACGACAAGCCGAAGCCGCAGCCCGAAGTCGAGCCGGTCAAGCGTCCGAAAGTGCCGTCGGTCTGCGAGATCGCCATCAACGGGGCCGAACGGTCGGTCAGCCTGTATTCGGAAAACTGCCTGCGGGATGAAGGGTTCGACTATCGCCTGCCGCGGGGCTGCGCCAACAGCGCGCGCGTGTTCGGCCGCAGCGACCGGGTCTATTCCGCGCAATGCCTGCGCGACGCGGGGTTCCGCGTGTCGGGCCGTTAAGACCCGCGCAATCGGGCGAGGCACGCCCTTGAGCCTCGTCTGACCTGGGGACGGAAGGGTGAGCAGCTTCCGTCCCCGCTTTTCAGGACGCTTTTTACGGTCAGCATTCCGGGGTAGACCTGCCGCATGGCACGCATCCCCCCCGACTATCGTTTTGAAACCGAAGCCCAGGCCCGCGGCGCGCTGCGGGTGGTCGGGGTGGACGAGGTGGGGCGCGGTCCCCTGGCAGGCCCGGTGACCGCCTGTGCCGTCCGACTTGATCCCGCCCGCATCCCGCCGGGCCTGGGCGATTCCAAGACGCTCAGCGCGGCGCGGCGCGAGGCCTTGTGCGCCGAGATCCTGGCGGTGGCCGAGGTCAGCATCGCCCATGCCAGCGTGGAGGAGATCGACAGCCTGAACATCCTGCGCGCCAGCCATCTGGCGATGGAACGGGCCATTGCGCCGTTGCGGGCCGATCACGCGCTGATCGACGGCAACCTGATCCCGCGCGGTCTGGACTGCCCGGCCAAGGCCATCATCAAGGGCGACGCGCTCTGCCTGTCGATTGCGGCGGCGTCGATCGTGGCCAAGGTGACCCGCGACCGGATCATGGTGGATTTGGCGCAACAGCACCCCGGCTATGGCTGGGAGGCCAATGCAGGCTACCCGACAAAAGCGCATCTGGAGGCGCTGCAAAATCTTGGTGTGACCGCTTGGCATAGACGTTCGTTCAGGCCCGTCCACAACATATTGTATCAAGCAGTTTCTGTAACCTGTTGATTTAATAAAGAATTTGACGGCGAATCGGCTCTGACTCATGATTCAGGACAACATCGGCACACAAAAGATGCCGGGGGCAGAGGCAGAGAATGGCGATCAAGATGACTGCGGCGGAAAGCGTGCTTCCGTTGAACCAGATCCTTGCGGGTGACTGCATCGAGGTGATGAACGCCCTGCCTGCGGGCAGCGTGGACCTGATCTTTGCCGACCCGCCCTACAACCTGCAGCTCAAGGGCGAGCTTTTGCGGCCGGACAACTCGCTGGTCGATGCGGTGAACGACCACTGGGACCAGTTCTCCAGTTTCGCGGCCTATGACGCCTTTACGAAGGCCTGGCTGGCGGCGGCGAAACGGCTGCTGAAGCCGAATGGCGCGATCTGGGTGATCGGCAGCTATCACAACGTGTTTCGTCTTGGGGCGGAATTGCAGAACCAGGGCTACTGGCTTTTGAATGACGTGGTCTGGCGCAAGTCGAACCCGATGCCGAATTTCAAGGGCAAGCGGCTGACCAACGCGCATGAGACGCTGATCTGGGCCAGCCGGGACGAAAACGCGAAATACACCTTCAACTATGAGGCGCTGAAGGCGCTGAACGACGGGATCCAGATGCGGTCGGACTGGGTGATCCCGCTGTGCACCGGGCATGAGCGGCTGAAGGATGACAACGGCGACAAGGCGCACCCGACGCAAAAGCCCGAGGCGCTGCTGCACCGGGTGATCGTGGCGACCACCAGTCCGGGCGATGTGGTGCTGGACCCGTTCTTTGGCACGGGAACGACGGGCGCGGTGGCCAAGATGCTGGGCCGCGACTTCATCGGGATCGAGCGGGAGGCGGCCTATCGCAAGGCGGCCAGCGAACGGATCGCCCGCATCCGCAAGTTCGACGCCAGCGCGCTGGAGGTCACCGGGTCCAAGCGGGCGGAACCCCGGGTGCCGTTCGGGCAGGTCGTCGAACGCGGGATGCTGCGGCCGGGGGAGGAGCTGTTCAGTCTGGGCAACCGCTTCAAGGCCAAGGTCCGCGCCGATGGCACGCTGATCGGCAACGATGTGAAGGGGTCGATCCATCAGGTCGGTGCCGCGCTGGAAGGCGCGCCAAGCTGCAACGGCTGGACCTACTGGCACTTCAAGCGCGACGGCAAGATGGTGCCGATCGACATCCTGCGGCAGCAGATCCGGGCCGAGATGGAGGCCGACGGCAGCCGCACCCACTGAGATCACGGAACACGCCTGTCCCCGGGACCGCTCTGGGGACACCTGCCCCGCCGTGATGTCACGGCGGGGTTTTTTCATTTTCGACCGGACCGGCATCGACCGGATGTTCCCCTGGCGGTCAGGCGTGGTATCGCAGGCGGGTCTGTCCCTGGCCGGATCACCGATGTCGCAAGAGCATAACCTGGGCTTCCGCTTCCTGCAGCTTGCCGCAGCCGAGCCTGACCGCCCCGCCATTGTCGCGGGCAGCGTCCGGATCAGCCATGGCCAGATGCGGCAGATCGTGATCCTGATGGCGCTGCACATGCAGCGGCTGGGGATCGGGCCGACCAGCACGGTGGCGCTGCGGACCGATGATCTGACGGTGCTGCTGGGGTCGATCCTGGCCTCGTCGCTGCTGGGCAACGCCTGGATCTTCGATGCCGACATCCTGGCCGAGTTTCCGGCCCTGAGGATCACGCACCGGCTGCGGACCGACGAGCGCCCGCAGGCGGGCAGCCAGCTGATCGACGAAAGCTGGACCCTCCCGCCCGAGGGGTTTACCGGGCCGCCCCGGTTTCCCGGCTATCGCGATGCGGCGGATGTCTTCATGATCTCGCGCAGTTCGGGCACGACGGGCACGCCAAAGCTGGTGGCGCTTGGCCACCGGACCGTGCGCGACCGGGTGGCGTCCTATGCCGCGTTTTTCCCAAAACCGGGCATCGGGCTGGCCGGGCTGTTCCCGCTGCACGCCCCGGCCATGCTGGCGCGGTGTCTGGCGGCGCTGTTTCACAAGGGCCGGATCGTCGCCAGCCACGACCCGCAGGACTGGCTGGACGAAGATGTGGGGCTGGTCTTCGGCTCTCCGTCCCAACTGGCGCAGGTGCTGGGCGACAGGGTCCTGCCGCGCAAGCTGCGGATGGTGTTCAGTTCGGGCGGCAAGCTGTCGGATGCGCAGGTGCGCCACCTGTTCCGGTCGTTCGAGCAGGTGGTCAGCGGCTATGGCTCGACCGAGGCGAACAACGTGCTGTCGAACCACAAGTCGATCGGCCCGGATGGTCAGGTGACAACGCGCACCGTGCTGCGCGGGGCCACGCTGGAGATCGTCGATGACGCGGACCAGCCGGTCCCGCCCGGCAGCGAAGGCATCGTTCGCATCCGCAACGGCTGGCTGGCGCAGGGCTACATGGGCAGCCCCGAGGCAGAGGCAAAGGCGTTTCGGGGTGGCTGGTTCTATCCCGGCGATCTGGGGATGTGGACCCAAGCTGGCGAGTTCGTGGTGACCGGGCGGCAGAACGACCAGCTCAACCTGGGTGGCGTCAAGCTGAACGCGATGCTGCTGGACTTTGCCCTGGTCGAGGTGCCCGGCATCGACGAGGCGATCTGCTTCATGGTGCCGCGCCCGGGCCAGCCGGACCGGCTGACCGCCTTTGTCCGCTTTTCCCCTGGTGCGGACCAGCCCGAGGTCCTGTCCCGGGCCCGGATCGCGCTCTTGCGGCTGGGCGGGACCGGGGCCGTGCCCGAGCGGTTCTTTCCGGTCGACAGCATCCCCCGGAACGCCAACGGCAAGCCGGATCGGAAGGCCTGTCTGACCCTGCTGGAGACGGTGAAACGTCGCAGACGATCAGGCGCGGCGCCGTCGCCCGGCTGATGGGTTGCGGGAATGTCGCGCCCCTGGAGTTTTCGTCGGGCATTTTCCAAACCGCCTTTCCTTCCATCCGCATTCATGTGAATGTCTAAGCTGATACCAACTTTTTTCGAGGGTTCCCTCATGACCAGATCTGTTGACCTGACGCGGGTGATTGCAGGTGGCGCCGCCGTTGCGGCAGGGTTTGCCGGGGCGTCGCAGGCGCAGGACCTGAACGGTTTCTACACCGGCCTTAGCCTGGGCGTGCCAAGCGGCGACTTCGTCATCGGCGGCTCGGACGAATACAGCCATACCGGCACCGCGAGTGGCCTGTTCGCCGGCTACAATCACATGATGGGCGACTGGATGCTGGGGGCCGAACTCGGCTTCAACAAGGAACTGGGCTACGGCGAAACCGATGGCGATGTCTATGACGCCAACGTCAGCGATTCGCTGACGCTGAAGGCGCGAGTCGGTCGGGTGTTCGGCAACACGCTGGTGTACGGCAGCCTTGGCTTCGTGTCGGCGGACATGAACGTGTTCGGCAGCGACTACAGCATGGACGGCACGGTGATCGGCGCCGGTGTGGAACATGGCATCGGGTCGAACGGCTTTGTCGGCCTGGATTTCACGTCCTATGATTTCAACAGCGGCAACTATACCACCTATGTCGACGACATCAGCCTGACGACCACGTCGATCCGCGCGGGCTTCCGCTTCTGATCCACGGCACATGGTTGACCGGGGGCCGCGCCTGTCGCGGCCCTTTTGTTTTGTGCCGGGTCAGTCGTCCAGCCAGCCCGCCTGCAGCGCCTGCCTGTCGATCTTTCCGGTCTCGGTGAGGGGAAAGGCGGGCCAGCGGCGGGTCCGCGTCACCGCAAGCCCGGTGAACCGCTGGCGCAGCGCCGCTTCCATCGCGGCGGCGCTGATTTCGGCATCGGCGCGATAGGCGACGGCCAGCCGCTCCAACCCCAGGGCGTCCGGCGTGACCAGGGGGACGAAGGTCGCGCCGGGGAAGGCCACCGCCAGCGTGTCGCTGACCGCTTCCAGGGCCACCTTGTTGCCGCCGAAGTTGACGATGTTCTTGGTCCGGCCGATGACGAAATAATCGTCCCCGTCGCGGCGCAGGATGTCACCGGGATAGAAGATGCCGTTGATGAATCCGCTGCCCGCATCGCCGTCGCTGTCGCCGTGATAGCCCCGCGCGAAGGCCCCTTCGGTCGGACGAAAGCCGATGATCCCTTCGGTCGCGCCGGGGATCGGGGTCAGCGCCTCGTCGCAGAACACCACCTCCAGATCGCGGCGGATCAGCCGCCCGACATGGCCCGCCGCCATCGGCTGACCCGCGTCGAACACCCCCGCGAAGATCCGGCCAAGTTCGGTCGAGCCATAGCCGATGTGGATCCGCCCGGGGCAGATCCGGGCAAAGGCCGACAGAAGCCGGGGCGAGGCCATGGCCCCCAGAAACCGGACGTCGCGGACCCCGGTCAGATACTGCTCGGGCTTGGGCAGGTCCAGCATCCGTTCGACCAGGGCGGGGCTGATGGCCAGAGTGTCGACCCGGTGCAGGTCGATGTGCTGCAGAAGTCGGTCCTGCTGTTCGGCCAGCGACACGACCGACCCGCCCGCCAGAAGCACGGCAAGATTGGCGTTCAGGCCATAGCCGCTGCCCGAGGCAAGTGTGGTCAGGAACCGCCTGCCCCCCGCAGTCTGGTGGCCGAAGAACAGGTCCTCGCGCGCCTGTGCAAGTCGCTGGGCTTCGGGCGCGCGGATCAGTTTGGGCCGCCCGGTGGTGCCCGAGGATTGCGCGACGAAGATGCCTTCGCCGGTTGCCCCGGACCAGTCGGGCAGGCGGATGGTGGACAGGGCGTCGAACCAGCCCGGCTCGATCACGATCTGGCGGTCCGGGCCGACCAGATCGGTCCGGTCCGTGGTGATCAGCCGGTCAAAGGGCAACCCGGCGGCCTGGGCGGTTGCGGCATCGGTAAAGGCCATGGTCAGCGACCGCAGGCTCATCACCAGCGACAGGGCGATGTTGAATTCGGCCCGGCGCGTGGCCACGACCACGGTCTGCCCCGGCTGCACCCCCCGCGTGCGCAGTTCCATGTCCAGCACATGCGCCAGGCGGTGCAGGTCCTGAAAGCTGAGCTGGTTGCGGTCGGTGATCAGCGCCACCTTTTGCGGCAGTCGGGTGGCCACGGCGGCAAAGGCGCGGGTCAGGGTCATCTGGGCACTCCATCGGTGACGCATGGTTGCCGCCTGCCGGGCGTTTGCGCAAGGCGGTGCGGGCGTTTGGCGTGCTGGACCGGGCCCGACCGCCGGGCTAGGATGCCGGGGCGGATGTGGGGCAGGACGTGGCAGACGAAACACTTTCGGCAGCATTCGAGTCGGCCTGTCGCCGCCATGCCGCCCGGTCGGCGATGGTCGAGCCGGACGGGACTCTGGTCAGCTTTGCCGCGCTGTTCGCGACGACGCTGTCCTTTGCCGAAACGCTGGCCGTTCAGGGGGTCGGACCGGGCACGCTGGTGGCGGTGCATGTCCCCGACCCGATTGCAGGACTTGCGCTGCGGCTGGCGCTGTTGCGGATCGGCGCGACCGTTCTGGCCGTGCCGCGCGACTTTGTGACCGGACCGGGCATCCCCGGCCCGCTGCGCCATGTCGTCCCGCATTCCTCCGCGACTGGGTCGGCGGACGAGATCCCTGTCACCCCCGACTGGTTGCATCCGCCGCGCAGGGTCCTGCCGGTGTCGGGCGTGGGGGTTCTGGTGAAAAGCACCTCGGGCACGACCGGACTGCCCAAGCTGCGCCAGTTTGACGAAAAGACGCTGTTGGCCCGGGTTCGCTGGGGGGCGGATCGGCGCGGCGGCACGGACGGCCCGACGCTGATCGGCTATGGCCCGGCCTCATCGCCCGGGTTCAACCATTCGCTTCGGCTGATCACGGACGGGCATCTGCAAGCGCACGTTGCCGAAACCCCGCAGGCGACCCTGCAGCGGATGGAGCGGCTGGGCGTCACCACCGTCTTCGCCTCGCCCTACAACTTTCAGCAACTGGTCCAGGCGGCATCGGACGGGGCGACGATCCCGACCGGCCTTCGCCGCATCCTGGTCGGGGGTGGCAGCCTGACCCCAACCCTGGCGGCCAAGGCCGAAGCGCTGTTCGGGGCCAAGGTCTACAACACCTATGGAAGCAACGAGACCGGGTCGCTGGCGCACCATCGGCCAAGCCAGACGCCGGACCTGCCGGGCTGTGTCGGGCGGCTGTATGCCGATGTGGAGTTTCGGTTCCTGGATGACACCGGCCACCCCAGCGCGACCGAGGGCGAGCTGTCCTTGCGTCCTCCGCCGGATGCCCTGCCGCTGGACTATCCGTCGGGCCTGCCGCTTGGCGATGCGGACGGCTGGATCGCGACCGGCGATCTGGGGCGGCGTCTGCCGGACGGGTGCATCGTGCTGTCGGGCCGCAAGTCCGAGCTTTTGAACATCGGCGGGATCAAGCGCGCGCCGCTGGTGTTCGAGCATCTTCTGCGCGGCTTTCCCGGCCTGGCCGACATCGCGGCGTTTCGCGCGCCCCAGGGCGACGGGATGGATCATGTCGGCCTGGCCGTGGTGCCCGCCCCCGGCTTTGACGCCGATGCCTTCCGCCGGTTCACGGCGGATCGGCTGGGGCCGCTTTTGCCCTTTGTGCTGCATCAGACCCAGGCCCTGCCTGTCACCGAAGCCGGCAAGATCGACCGCAAGCGCCTGACTGCGGAATTCGACTTACAGGCCGCACGCATTCCGATATGACGCTTTCACCAGCCGGAGGATTTGACTTGACCCGATATCTTGCCCTTGCGCTTGCGCTTTTCGCATCCCCTGCCCTGGCCGATGGCCAGCTTGCCATCAAGGTCGGATATTCCCCCGGCGGGTCCTATGACATGTCGGCGCGGCTGGTGGCCGATTTCATCGGCAAGCACCTGCCCGGCACGCCCGATGTGGTGGTCGAGAACGACCCCGGCGCGGGCAGTCTGAAGCTGGCGAAAAGCTTCATGGCCTCGACCACCACCGACGGGACCGAGATCGCGACCATCGGATCAACCCTTGCGCTGATGCCGATCTTTGAACCCGACAGCACCGATTTCGATCCCAGGAAGGTGCATTACCTGGCCAGCCTGGCGAACCAGGCGTCGTTCTGCTATGCGCTCAAATCCTCGGGGATCGCTACGATCGAGGATTTCCTGACCAAGGACATCAAGGTGGGGGCGACGGGCAAGGCCAGCACGACCTACACCTATCCGGCGGCGATCAAGCATGCGCTGGGCGCCCGGTTCGAGATCGTCGTGGGGTTCGAGGGCGGGGCGGAGATCGACCTTGCGATGGAACGCGGCGATATCCAGGTGCGCTGCGGCACGGGCAGGGATGACCTGACGGCGGACGGGCTGATCGACCGGGTCAACGTGCTGGCAGAACTGTCCCCCGTGCCCCGCAACGAGATCGAGGGCGTGGCCTATCTGCTGGATCGGGTGACCGATCCGAAAACCCGCGAAGCCCTGGCGCTGGTCTTCGGGTCGTCCACCATCCACCATCCCTTTGTCGCCCCGCCCGGCACTTCGGAAGAGGCGGTCGCCACCCTGCGCGCCGCCTTTGCCGCGATGGCAGCGGACCCCGAGTTCCAGGCCGAAGCCGTCCGGCGCGGGATGGACCCCGAGTTCACCCCGGGCGAAGAGGTCGAGGCCCGGATCGACGCGCTTCTGGCCACCGCGCCAGAGATCGCAACCCTGGCGCGCGACCTGGTGCAGTAGTCCGACCCGGTCCGCCGCCCGATGGATGTGCTTCTGACCGCGCTGGGCGACCTGACAGAGCCGTTCCGGCTGCTGATGCTGGTCGCCGGGGTGGTCCTTGGGCTGGTCATCGGGGTGATCCCCGGGATCGGCGGGCTGTTCGGGCTGACGATCCTGATCCCCGCGACCTATACGCTGGACCCGGCCTCGGCCTTTGCGCTGCTTTTGGGCATGGCGTCGGTCACCACGACATCGGACACGATTCCGGCGGTGCTGATCGGGGTGCCGGGGACCGTGGGGGCCGCCGCGACGGTGTTGGACGGGCATGAACTGGCCAAGCAGCATCAGGCGGCGCGGGCGCTGGGGGCGGCCTATTCCGCCTCGCTGATCGGGGGGGTGTTCGGCGCGCTGGTGCTGGCCCTTGCGCTGCCGGTGATGCGGCCGCTGGTGCTGTACCTGAACTACGGGGATTTCCTGGCGATCACCATCTTCGGGCTGACGCTGGTGGCGCTGATCTCCGGCTCTAGTCCCCTGCGCGGCATCCTGGCCGCCCTGATCGGCGCGCTGGTCGCCTATACCGGCCTTGACCCCTATGAAGGGGCCGAGCGCTGGACCTTCGGGGCGGTCTACCTGTGGGACGGCGTGCCGGTCGGAGTGCTGTTTCTTGGCCTGTTCGGGGTGTCCGAGCTTGCCGCCATCGCCCTGCGCGGGCAGGTGCAGATGACCGGGTCAGAGCCCGAACCCGGCGGGCTGCGGCGCGGCATCGGCGACACCTTGCGCAACTGGCCGCTGGTGCTGCGGTCTTCGGCGATCGGGTCGGTGCTGGGGGCGGTGCCGGGCATCGGGGTGACGGTGATCGAGTGGGTGGCCTATGGCGACGCCGCGCGCAGGCCGGGTGCGGGGCCCGCCTTTGGCAAGGGCAACATCCGGGGGGTGATCGCGCCGGAAAGTGCCAACAACTCGAAAGAGGGCGGTGCGCTTTTGCCGACGCTGGCCTTCGGGATACCGGGATCGGCGACCATGGCGGTCCTGCTGGGGGCCTTTACCATCCACGGGCTGACTCCGGGGCCGGACCTTCTGGAAAAGGAAGCGCCGCTTCTGGTCACGATGATCCTGAGCATCGCCTTTGCCAACATCCTTGGGGCGCTGATCTGCCTGGGCCTGACCCGGCAACTGTCGCGGCTGGCGCTGGTTCCGGCGACGACTCTGGTACCGCTGGCGCTGTGTTTTCTGGCGCTGGGGGCGTTCCATACCTCGAAGCACCCGCTGGACCTGGTGTTCCTTTTGGTGTTCGGCGCCGTGGGGCTGGCGATGAAGCGGCTGGGCTGGTCGCGCCCGGCCTTTGCGCTGGGCTTTGTGCTGGCCCCGAACCTGGAGCGGTTCTTTGTCCTGACGCAGCAGATCTCGGGCTGGGCATGGTTGAGCCAGCCGGTCGCGCTGGGGCTTCTGGCCATCGCCGCAGCCGAGCTTGTGCGCCGTGCTGCCGCCTGGCGCCGGGTGCGTGGCGCGGGTCCCGCCCCCGGCAGACAGCCGTATGACCGCGCGCTGACGCTGGCCTTCGGGGCGGTGGCGCTGGGTTGTGGTCTTGCGACGCTGTGGCTGCCACGGGCGGCGGCGATCTTTCCGCAGGTGGTCGCGGTTGTCGCGCTGGGCGCGGTCGGGGCGCTGCTGTGGACCGCGCGCAGTCGCGCCGTGCCTGGGGATGCCACCCGGTCCATCGGGCCCGAGCTTCGGTTCCTTGCGGTCACAGCGGGGATGGGTCTGGCGATCCTGGCCTTTGGCCATCTGGGCGGCCCGGTGGTGTTCGTGCTGGCCATGGCCGCCCTGTGGCGCCGCCCGCAGCCGGTGCGGGCGATGATCCACGCCGCGGCGGCCGCCAGCCTGTCCTGGCTGATCTTCGACACGCTGGTCCAGCAACCCTGGCCGGACCCCTGGGTCACGCGGCTTTTGCCCTGACACCCTGCGCCTTGCGGGGTGATCCTTGCGGCGATGATCGGGCAAGAAGTTGATTGACAGCTCAGTCAGTGGAATGAGAGGGTCAGGCAGCGCAACAATCCCGAGTCCGTGATGACCCCCCTGCCCCGCCGCACCCTGACCAAGTCCAACGCCCAGTTCCAGCGCGCGGTGAAGAAGCTGCCGCTGGGGGTTTCGTCCACGTTCCGCTATTGGGGCGATGACCGGACGATCTATGTCCACCACGGCAAGGGCGGCCGGACCTGGGACATCGACGGCAACAACTACGTCGATTACCGGCTGGGCTATGGCCCGGCGATCCTTGGCTATGCCGACGACCGGGTGGATGCGGCGGCGCGGAAGGGGATGGAGGTCGGCGGGGTTTTCGCCCTGTCCACCGAACGCGAGCTGACGGTGGCCGAGCGTATCTCCAAGATGGTCCCGGCTGCCGAACTCGTCCGCTTCTCCAACTCGGGGACCGAGGCGGTGATGGCCGCCCTGCGCCTTGCCCGGGCCTATACCGGGCGTGAGCAGTACCTGCTGGTCGAAGGCGGCTATCACGGGCTTTTCGACGCCGCGATGTGGATGTCGAACATGGAGGAATGGGACCTGGGGTCGAACACCGACCCCGAGCTTGTGCCCTATGGCAAGGGCATCCCGCCCACGGTCAAGCAGCTGGCCCACATCACGCCGATGAACGATTTCCAGCGGCTTGAGGACATGTTCAAGCGCCACGGCGACAATCTGGCGGCGATGCTGATCGAGCCGATCGAGGGCAACTGCTGTTCGATCATGGCGCGGCCCGAGTATGTGCGGCTGGCGCGCGAGTTATGCACGAAACACGGCGTCATGCTGATCATCGACGAGGTGAAGTCCGGCTTTCGGGTGGGCAAGTCCGGCATCCAGGGCATCATGGGGGTGACCCCCGACATCACCACTTTCGCCAAGGCGGTCGCCAACGGCTATCCGATTGCCGTCATCGCGGGCCGGGAAGAGGTGATGCGGACGTTCCGCTATGGGGGCGCCAGTCACGGCGGCACCTATACCGCGCATTCCGTCAGCCTTGCAGCGGCCGAGGAATGCCTGCGCATCCTGGACGAAACCCCGGCGTTGGAAACCTTGGCCAGCTATGGTGAGCGGTTGATGGCGGGGATCTCGACGATCCTTGACGCGCGCAAGATCGTGCATTCCTACACCGGGCATCCGTCGATGTTCGGCCTGTTCTTCGCAGAGGCGCCGCCCGACAATTATCGAGCGTGGAAGACCAGCGACTACAGTTTCTACGACGCGATGGCGCATCATCTGCATGACCTTGGCGTCATCGTCGAACCCGACAGCCGCGAGCCGTGGTTCATGTGCGAGGCGCATGGGCTGGACGACACCTGCCTGACCGACACCTTGAAGGCGGTCGAGACGGCGGTTGATCTGGTGCTGGAATACGGCGTGGACGCCGCCGGATGACGCATGATGCCATCATCATCGGGGCGGGGCACAACGGGCTGGTGGCGGCCTGCTATCTGGCGAGGGCGGGCCTGAAGGTTCTGGTCGTCGAAAAGAACGACTGGATCGGCGGGGCGGCGGTCAGCCGGGAACTGCACCCGGGTTTCACCTACTCCAACTGCTCTTACGTCAGCAGCCTGTTTCGCCCCGAGATCATGCGCGATCTGGAATTGTCGCGCCATGGGTTGCAGATCCTGCCTTACGAAGGTGGCGCGCTGTTTACCGAAACCGGCGGCTATCTGGGCATGTTCCGCGACCATGAGGCGAACCGGCGCGAATTCGCCCGGCATTCCCGCCGGGATGCCGAGGCCTATGACCGCTACTCGCGCGATATCCTGCGCAACTGCCGCCTGATCCGCCCGATGCTGATGCGCCGCCCGCCCGATCTTGCCAGCTTTCGCCCGCGTGACCTGATGGAACTGGCCTGGCTGGGCAAGCAGATCACCGGCCAGTCCGAGGCGCAGATCTACGACATGATGCGGTTCTGGACGATGTCGATTGCCGATTTCCTGGACGAGTATTTCGAGAATCCGGCGATGAAGGCCTATCAGGCCGTGGGGTCGATCATCGGCACGGCCTTGGGGCCGATGTCGCCGGGGACGGCCTATGTCCTTTTGCATCACGCGATGGGGGATGTGGACGGCAATGTCGGGTCCTGGGGCTATTCGCGCGGCGGAATGGGCGGGATCACCAGGGCGCTGACCGCTTCGCTGAGGGCTGCGGGGGGCGAGGTGCGGACGGGGTCCGGTGTCGCGCAGGTGCTGGTACAGAACGGTCGCGCGGTCGGGGTGGCGCTGGAGAACGGCGACGAACACCGCGCGCGGCGGGTAATTTCCAACATGGACGTGCGGCGGACCTTCCTGCGCCATTTCGAGGCGAAAGAGCTGCCGGGCGATTTCCTGCACCGGGTGCAGCGGTTCAAGACGCGGGGGTCCAGCGGCAAGCTGAACATCGCGCTGGACGGGGTGCCGCGTTTCACCGCCCTGCCAGAGGGTGCGCCGAACGTCCGGGGTGACCTGCATTTCACCGACAGCATCGAAAAGATGGAAGCCGCCTATGACGACTGGAAAGCCGGCCACTACAGCCGCCAGCCGTTCCAGGACGTGATGATCCCGACGCTGATCGACCCGACGATGACCCCGCCGGGCAAGCATTTCATGTCCTGTTTCGTGCAATACGCCCCACCCAAGATCGAAGGCCGCGACTGGTCGGACGCCGACCGCGACGGCTTTCGCGATGCCTGCCTGAACCAGATCGAGGCCTATGCGCCGGGCTTCAAGTCGCTGGTCCTGCACGCCGAAGTGCGGACACCCCGCGAGCTGGAGGCCGAGGTCGGGCTGACCGAGGGCAACATCTTTCAGGGCGAGCTGACCTTTGACCAGATGTTCTTCAACCGCCCGGTGCCGGGCTATGCGAACTATCGGTCTCCGATCAAGGACCTGTGGATCTGCGGGTCCTCTACCCACCCCGGCGGCGGGGTGATGGGGGCACCGGGGCGCAATGCGGCGGCAGAGGTGCTGCGCGACATGAAGCGGCCCGCCAAGGACATGAGTGACGCCTATGCCGTCGTTTGACACGATCATCATCGGGGCAGGGCCGAACGGGTTGGCGGCAGCGCACCGGCTGGCGTCCAAGGGCGCGAAGGTGCTGGTGCTGGAGGCGGCAGACGCTCCCGGTGGCGGGGCGGGGCTGGCGCATCTTTCCTATAACCTCGACCCCCGGGTCGAGACGGCGATGAACCTTGCCGCGCACGGGCTGGAGTGGCTGGACCGCAATCTTGCGACCACCGTCCTGTCGCCCGACGGCAACCGCCTGCGGCTGGAAGGCCCGGTCGGTGCGCGCATTGCAGGCGATCTGCCCGAGGCGGACCGCGCCGCCTGGGCCGCCCTGCGCGCGCGCCTCTTGCGCTTTGCCGCCGTCCTGTCGCCGCTGAACCAGATGACCCCGCCCCGGATTGTCAGGGGCGCAGGCAACCCGATGGGCAAGCTGGCGATGATCGCGCTTCGCGCCCGGATGCTGGGGGCTGCCGAGGTCCGCGAGTTGGGGCGCATCCTGTTGACCAACGTCCATGACCTGCTGGACGACGAGCTTTCCGACCCGCGGCTGAAGGGCGCGTTGGCGTTTGAGGCGACCTTGGGCGGCTGGCTGGGGCCACGGTCGCCGAACTCGGTCCTGCCGTGGCTGGTGCGGTTGGCGGGGCAGACGGCGGGGGTGCAGGGGGCTTTGGGCTTGCCCAAGGGAGGAATGGCGGAACTGGGGTCCGCCATGGCACGGGCAGTTGTGGCGCAGGGCGTGACCTTGCGCTGCGATGCCCGTGTCACTCGGATTCTGGTCGAGGGAGAGCGGTTGGTCGGCGTGTCGCTTGCCAGTGGCGAAGACATCCAAGCCGCCCGCGTGGTGTCCTGCATCGCGCCGAAGACCACGCTTCTGGGCCTTGTCGGCCCCCGGCATCTGGATGCGGGGCTTTACACCCGCGCCCGGCATCTGAAGGCGCGGGGCGGGGCGGCGAAGCTGGACCTGCGGCTGAAGGCGATGCCGGATTTCCGGGGTGCAAACCTGAAGGACCGGCTGATCCTGGCGGGGTCAGAGCATGACGTCGAACGCGCGTTCAATCCGGTGAAATATGGCCGCGTGCCCGACCACCCGGGGATGGAGATCGTGCTGTCCGAAGGCTCGCTTTCGGCAATCGCCCAGTTCGCCCCGCACGCACCGGATGACCGCGACGCCGCCCGGGCCGCGATGCTGGCCGCGTGCCTGGCGCAACTGGAGGTCCATGCCCCGGGGATCGGGGCGCTGGTGGAGCGCGCGGACATCCTGATGCCCTATGACATCGAGGACCGCCACGGTCTGCCTGGCGGGCAATGGCATGCCGGAGAGTTGAGCGTCGAGCAGATGCTGTTCCTGCGGCCCCTGCCGGGCATCGCGCAGTACCGGGGTCCGATCCCGGGACTGTGGCTTGCGTCAGCCGGGTGTCATCCCGGGGGCGGGGTTTCGGGGTCCGCAGGCTGGAACGCCGCGCTGGCGATGGAGGCTGCAGAATGACGGCTCTTCTGCACTTCAAATCGCCGCTTCTGAAGACGCCGTTCCACCCCCGGACCGAGGCCGCGAACAAGCTGTGGTCCTGGGGCAACTGGGGCGGCTATACCACGGCGCTGACCTTTGAAGACCTGGCGATGGAGCATTCGGCGATCCGCAACAGCGCCACGGTCTATGACCTGTGCCCGATGATCAAATACCGGATCGAGGGGCCGGAGGCGGCGGACTATCTGAACCGGCTGACGATCCGCAACGCCGCGAAACTGTCGGTCGGCGGCGTCCACTACACCGCCTGGGTCAACGACGCGGGGCACCTCTTGGACGACGGGACGCTGTTCCGGCTGGCCGCTGACCGATATCGGCTTTGCTGCCAGGAACGGCATCTGCCCTGGCTTCTGGACAGCGCGCACGGGTTTGCCGTGACGATCCATGAGGAAACCGAGGAGGTCGCGGCGCTGTCGTTGCAGGGTCCGACCTCGGCCGAAATCCTGCGGCGGGCGGGGTTTGACATCGACGGGCTTAGGCCCTTCCGGATGGCCGAATTTCCGTTGGGCGCGGGCCGCCTGATGATCTCGCGCACCGGGTTTACGGGCGACCTGGGGTATGAGCTTTGGACCACGCCGGATCAGGCCCTTCCGCTGTGGGACCTTTTGTTCGACGCGGGCCAGTTGCACGGGTTGCGGCCGATCGGGTCGGACGCGCTGAACATCGCGCGGCTGGAGGCGGGGTTCATCATCACCGGCTATGACTTTACCCCCGCCGATATCTGCGTGCGCGAAGACCGGCTGCGGTCGCCGCTGGAAATGGGGCTGGGCTGGCTGGTGGACTGGGACAAGGGCCATTTCACCGGCAAGGCGGCGCTGATGCGGCAGCGGGACCGGGGCACGGACTGGTCCTTTGTCGGGTTGGAAATCGACGGCAACATCCCGGCGGACGGGGCGATCCTGTATCACGGCCAGAAGCATGAGGCGGGGGTGATCACCGGGGCCTGCTGGTCTCCGGTCCTGAAAAAGAACATCGCGCTGGCGCAGGTCCGGACGAAATACGCCGGGGGCGAGAACCTCTGGGCGGAAATCTATGCGCTGCGCGAGCTGCATTATGCCAAGATGATGATGCGCGCAAAGGTCGTGGACCGGCCGTTCTATGCCCCCGACCGCCGCCGCGCCACGCCTCCGGGAGGGTTCTGATGGGTCAGCATGAGTATCACGCGCTGTCGCCAAGGCTGCTGACCTGTCCCGAAGGGTTGCCGCGTGCCGCCTACATGGACAGGGGCTGGTATGACCGCGAGATGGCGACGATCTTTGCCCGTCAGTGGGTGATGGTCGGACGGGCCGCCGAGTTTCCCGCCGGCAAGATGCGCCGGGCGTTGGTGGGCGAGGCGCAGGTGATCGTGGTATGCGACAGTGACGGGCAGCTTGCGGCCTGGCACAATTCCTGCCCGCACCGGGGGTCCGAACTGTGCCGCAAGGACGAGGAGGAGGTCGGCAAGCTGATCCGCTGCCCCTATCACGCCTTTGCCTTTGCCGCCGCAGACGGGCGGCTGGTGTCTACCGCCCATGCCGTGCCAAGCGATGACTTCGACCGGTCGGCCCATGGCTTGCGCCCGGTGTTGCTGCGGCTGTGGAACGGTTTTGTGTTCCTGAACCTGTCCGCCGATCCGGGGGACATCTGGTCGGACGTGGGCCTGCATACGCTGGACACCTGGCCGATGGACAGCCTTGTCACCGGCCATGTCTGGGAGACCGACATCGCCTGCAACTGGAAGACCTTCTGGGAAAACTACTCGGAATGCCTGCACTGTCCCGGCATCCACCCGGAACTGTGCGATCTGGTGCCGCTGTATGGCCGCGGGATCATGTCGCCGCCCGAAGCGCCCGAGTGGACGCCGGACGGGCCGGAAATTCCGCTGATGAAGGCGGGGGCAACGACCTGGACGGCGGACGGCCAGCCCTGCGGCCCGATCTTTCCGACGCTGACCCCGGCGGACCTGAAGGCGGGGTATGGGTTCGCCTCGCTTTGGCCGTCGGGCTATGTCGTGGCCCACATCGACTATGTGCGGTCGGTGCGGGTCGTGCCGCTGGGACCGGAACGGACCAGGCTGATCGCGGAATGGCATTTTGCGCCCGAGACACTGGCGCAGCCGGGCTTTGACGCGGCAGAGGTCGCGGCCTTTGCCAAGATCGTCATGGTGCAAGACGGCGAGGCGTCCGAGATGAACCAGCGCGGGATGCGGTCCCCGGCGTTCAAGGCCGCGCGGCTGATGCCCGAGGAATACGACATCCACCGTTTCCACCAGTGGATCAGGGCCGAGATGGAGGTCACCCCATGACGCAATTGCCGTTTCCCACCGTCAGCGTCCCGAACGACTGGGACCGAAAGGGGCTTCCGGCCTGGGCGTATCACTCCAGGGCGCTGTTCGCGCTGGAGCGGGAAAAGCTGTTCCTGACGCATTGGCAGGTCGTGGGCCATGTGTCGAACCTGCCGAACCCCGGCGACTGGCTGACATATGACCTTCTGGGCGAACGGGCCATGGTCATGCGCGGCAAGGACGGGGTGGTGCGGGCGTTTCACAACCTGTGCCGCCATCGCGGCGCGCGGGTGGTGGACGGTTCGTCGGGCCATTGCAAGGGGGCCATCGTCTGCCCGTTCCACGGCTGGGTCTACAATCTGGACGGCACGCTGCGGGGGGCGGCCCAGCCCACCAGCTTTGGCGAGATGAAGCGCGAGGATTTTGGGCTGAAGCCGATCGAGTTGCAGATGTTCCACGGCTTCCTGTTCATCCGCTTCGCTCCCGGTCCGCAGCCCGACATAGCGGCGCTTTTCGCCCCCTTCGATGCCGACTTCGCCGCCTACGGGCTGCAGGACGTCGTGCCGGTGAACACGCCCGGTTGGTCCACCGATCTGCCGGTGAACTGGAAATCGGTGCGCGATGTGGACAACGAAGGCTATCACGTCGCGCTGGCCCATCCCGGGTTGCAGGACCTGTATGGCCGGACCTACCGGGATCATTATCTGGAGAACGGGCTGTCGATGTCCATCGGCTGGTTCGGCGACGTGCCGGGCAAGCTTTGGTCGGTGCGGCACTACGCCAAGATCTCGCCCCCGCGCCCCGATCTGCCCCAGCACCTGCAACGCGCCTGGACCTACTATGGTCT
Source organism: Pseudomonadota bacterium (assembly GCA_029567145.1). GTDB lineage: Bacteria > Pseudomonadota > Alphaproteobacteria > Rhodobacterales > Rhodobacteraceae > Tabrizicola. The sequence continues at coordinate 101 of JAKQLM010000135.1, read as the reverse complement.
GTTTCCGAACCAGGTCTTCTCGATGACTCCGGAAGGGGTGCAGTTCTACCACGACATCCCGATCAGCGAGGGCGTGACCCGCCTGACCGGCAAGGCCTATC
>JAKQLM010000122.1 GCA_029567145.1 Pseudomonadota bacterium | reverse complement strand
CACTTCCTCGGGGTCGATCAGCGCTCCGTTTTCCTTGGCCTTGCGCAGGTTCTCTTCGGGCCAGTCGGCGAGAAGGGCCGAGATCACCGGGCCGGGCGACACTTGCCCCACACGGATGCCGTGCCTGTTCAACTGCCGCCGCATCGTCTGCACAAAGCAGGTCATCGCCCATTTCGAGCCGGAATAGACCGGCTCCCACTGGATCGGCAGGTGGCCTGCGACCGAGGCGGTCACGATGATGTCGCCGGTCTTACGCTCCATCATGTGCGGGATCACATCGCGGACATTCTTCATTACCGCGTTGACGTTCAGGTTCAGCATCCGGTCGATGGTGTCAGTGTCCGTGTCAACCAGATCTCCGCCGATGTAGGTGCCCGCGTTGCAATGCAGGATGTCGATGTGGGGGACCTTTTGCAGGATCTCGGGAACCATCGCCGAACAGCTTTTCGCGTCCAACAGGTTTGTCACCTGTGCCACGGCATTGGGCCCGAGTTCGGCGGTCAGCTTGTCCAGCGCGGCCTTGTTGTAGTCGACCATCACCACCTTGGCGCCTGCGTCCAGCAGGGCGCGGGTGGTGGCAAGGCCGATGCCCGAGGCGGCACCCGTGATGGCGGCGATCTTGCCTTCCATTGGTCTGGTCATTTTCAGTCTCCGATAGGGTGAAGGGTCAGACGGCAAGGAAGCCGCCGTCGATGGGAAGGACAGCCCCGGTCACGACGGGTGCATCGTCGGACAGCATAAGGGCGATGGTGCGGGCGACGTCCTCGACCTCGGCAAAGCGGCCAAGGGGGTGGCGGACCATCATCGGGTCTTTCTTCACCGGCTCCGACCAGGCGGCTGCGGCCAGTTCGGTCATGGTGACGGTGGGGGCGACGGCGTTGACGCGGATACCGTGGGGGCCGAGTTCCTTGGCCATGACCCGCGTCGCACCCTCCAGCCCGGCCTTCGAGGCGGCATAGGCCATGTGGCCCTGAAACCCGCGATGTCCGGCGATGGAGGTGACGTTCAGGATCACTCCGCCACCGCCTGCCGCGATCCGGGCGCGGGCGAATTCCTGCGCGCAGATCAGCGCGGCGCGGAGGTTGATGCCCATGACAGTTTCATAGCCGTCCTCGGTCATCTCCAGCACGGTTTCCAGCACGTTGGTCCCGGCACAGTTGATCAGGTAATCCGCCGTCCCCGCCGCCTTCATGGCGGCGCGGGCAGCGGCATTGTCGGCGAGATCTACCTTGATCCCCTGTGCTCCACAGTCGGCGGCCAGCCCGTCAAGGTCGGCTTGCGTGCGGGCCATCGCGATCACGCGTGCGCCGCGGGCCGCCATCAGTTGCGCGCAAGCACGGCCGATGCCCTTGCCCGCGCCGGTGATGATGACGGTCTTGCCGCTGAATTCGGTGCTCATGGTAAGTGTCCTTCGGGCGCTAGGGCGTCTTTGCCAGCAAGAGTTCCGCCGTCACGTCATCGGTGATCAGCGTGTCAATCAGGCCCCGGCGGCAGGCGGCGCGAATGATGTCCACCTTGTGCGGTCCGGCGGCGGAGAGGATCTTTTCGGGCACCTCCAGCACCTTGTTCAGCGGCATCCCGATGGCGCGGTCGTCAATCGCCTGCGAGACGGAGTTGCCGTCCTTGTCCAGGAACTGCCCCAGAACGTCGCCAACCGCGCCCGAGGCGATCAAGCTTTCGACGGTCAAGCCCTGCGGCAGGCCGTGCGAGACAAGGAAGGATTTGTCGGACACGTTCGAGCAGGTGAGGAGGACGGCATCCAGCGTGTCGAACTTGCGGAAGTGTTCCTGCAGCGAATACTGCGACAGGAAAAGGTCGCGGTCGATGCCCGCCGACAGATAGATCGGCGCGGTCAGGATCGAATAGTGCGCGCCCAGCACGTCGGCGAAACCAGAAGCGATGCCGAAGGAGTTGAAGGTCGAGCCCTGCGCCGTCCCGCCCAGAATCGACACCACCTCAAGGTCCGGGTGTGACTGGCGCTGCAACCGTCTGATCGCCGAGTCGAGCGTCAGGCCCCAGGACACGCCAAAGGACTTCCACTCGGCCACGCGCAGGCGTTCGGTCAGATACTCGGCCAATGCCGCGCCGACGGATCGGTGGAATTCGTAATCGCTGTGGTTTGCCGGGCTGACGATTGCCTGCTTGATCTGCAGCTCTTCCATCAGACGCTTTTGCAGTTCGAACCGGGGCAGGAACGGGGATTCGATGGAAATCTTGACGATTCCCAAGGCCTTGGCACGCTGGATCGCCTGGTTCACCCGCAACCGGGTGACGTCCATGATCCGGGCGGTTTCGGCCTGGGTCAGTTCGTTCACATAGTAGTGCCAGCAGACTTCCGCGATGAATTCCTCGCCGTCTGCCACAGGTTCCCGCGGCATTTTTCGTCCTCCCCTGCGGCCCGGCCGCGACCTTCTGCACGTGGGTCGCCGCGTTGAAGTTGCCACATTTCGCAAGTGTATGGCAATACATACAGATGAAAAAAACACTTGCAAGAACTTGCTTACAGATGCATTTTCCCAGCAGGGGGAAGGGCGAATCGAGCGCGAATTGGCGTTCGGTGCGTTGGCTGCTCCCGAAAAAACCAATGGGAGGAGACCCACATGAACTTTGCTCTCAAGCTCGGCGCTTCGGTGCTGGCGCTTACCGTGGCGGCGGGCGCGTCGTTCGCGCAGGATGCAGACTGGTGGAAGAAAGCTGCCGAACCCTATCAGGGCGTGACGCTGCAAGGCGTGACCGAATCTTCGCCCCCTTCGCTGTACATCCGCGAAGTTCTGGCACCCCAGTTCGAAGAACTGACCGGGATCAAGGTCAACCTGGAAACCACCTCGTGGGACCAGATGTATGACAAGGCTATCAAGGACATGGAGGCCCAGACCGGCATCTATGACATGGTCTACATCGAGCAGGACATCATCTATTCCTACCTGTCGCGCGACTTCCTGACCGACCTGACCGGCCTTCTGGCCGACAAGCCGGAGCTGAAGGCGGCAACCTATGACGAAGCGAACTTCACGACGTTCGCCGACTACTTCAAGAACGGCGAAGGCCACCTGTTCGGCGTGCCGATGGAAGCCTTCATCAAGATCTACCTTTACCGCACCGACCTGTTCAACGATCCGGCCATCCAGGCTGCGTTCAAGGAACAGACCGGCAAGGATCTGAAGCCTGCGACCACCCACGCCGACTATACCGAAATCGCCAAGTTCTTCTTCGAATACGGTCAGGCGAACGGTCTGGAACTTTGGGGCACGACGGTTCAGGGTCACACTGGCCACCCGGCGTCCTGGTACGAATACTATGAATCCGTCGCGCCGACCTTCGGCATCTACAACTGGGGCATCGACGCCAACAACAACTATGCCGCCTCGGTGGCAAACGGCGGCACGATGAACTCGGACACCGCCAAGGAAGCGCTGCAGTGGTGGCTGGACCTGCGCCAGTACGCGCCTCCGGAAACCGACCAGTCGACCTGGACCGAAACCGGGACGACCTTCGGCGCCGGCCGCGTGGCCCAGGGCCTGATCTACGGCGAAAACGCTGGCTGGATTTCGGCTGACGAAGAGAAGTCGCTGGTTGTCGGCAAGGTGGGCGTTGCGCTGCCGCCGCTGGCAGACGGCGTGCTGGCCGCATCCGAGGCTGACACCGGCTACATCGGCTACTACGACGGCGGTGCCTTCGGTCTGCCGGCGACGTCGAAGAACAAGGAAGCCGCCGCGCTGTTCCTGCAGTTCATCGCTCAGAACGAAGTGCAGCCTGGCTGGGCCGTCGCCGCGCCGCGCGTGACCAACACCGCGACCTACGACGATCCGCAAGTCGTTGCGATGGACGCCGAACTCGGCGGCTACTACAGCATGCTGAAGGACCAGGGCTACCTGTTCGCCGGTGCGCCCGCCTACCCGTTCCACGCCCAGCTGCGTGAAGCGACTGCGCCGACCTTCTACAAGATCCTGACGGGCGAACTGAGCGCTTCGGACGGTCTTGACCAGATGGCGACGATTGCCGAAGCCACGCTGACCGAACTCGGCTACCGCAAGTAAGCGGAACCCTCCCTGTCGAGTAGATGGGCCGCCGCTGACGAAAAGCGGCGGCCCTACCTCTGCGCTGAAAATTCCAGGACGCAGGAATCTTCAACGCGATACCATCACGTCAACATACTGAAAGGGAGGAAGCCCCATGCAATCCAATCGGCTTGGATGGATCCTGCTGGCACCAACGCTGCTGATCCTGTTCGCATTCGGGGTTCTGCCCTTTGTCTATGTCCTTTGGGTGTCGTTTCATCAATGGAACCCGTTCGCGGTTGACCCGAACATGGTGTTCAACGGGGCCGACAACTTTCGCAAACTGGTCTTCGATGCCGACTTCCTGAATTCCCTTGGCGTCACGGTCATGTTCGTGTTCTTCGCCGTCACCTCGGAATTGATCATCGGCTATTTCCTGGCCCAGGCCTTCATGCGCGAGTTTCCGGGCAAGGCGATCTTCCGCACCATCCACACGCTTCCCTTGATCATGGCGCCAATCATCGTCGGCTCGGTCTGGAAGCTGATGATGACCCCGTCGATCGGGATCATCCCGCATTACCTGGAAAACTGGTTCGGGCTGACGGTGAACATCGGCACCTCGCCCATGGCGGCCTTCACCACAATCGTCATCATGGACATCTGGCACTGGACACCGCTGGTCACCCTGACCCTGATCGCCGCCCTGGTGTCGCTGCCTGCCGACCCGTTCGAGCAGGCGCAGATCGACGGCGCGAACAAGCGGCAGATCTTCTGGCACATCACCCTGCCGATGATCGCCCCCGCCGTTGTGGCCACCGTCTTCATCCGCCTGATGGACGCCCTGCGCACCGTGGACGAGGTGCTGATGCTGACGGGTGGCGGCCCGGGGTCAGCCACGCGGTTCGTTGGCGTGCATATCTTCAAAGAGGTCTTCCCGAAGACCAACTACGGCTACGGCTCTGCGATCTCGGTCATCGTTCTGTACCTGACGATCGTGTCGTGCTGGCTGCTGTATGTGACCATGCTTGCCCCGCGCAACACCCAGAAAGGCTAAGCCGATGAGAAAGCAGAACCCCATTGTCGGCATCGTCTTCTGGACACTGGTCAGCTTCCTGACCCTGTTCCCGATCTACTGGCTGTTCGTCATCTCGGTCAAACCGGCGGTGCAGCTGTTTTCCACCCCCGAGGTGCTGTTGTCCGACCCGTTCTGGGGCAACTACAGCAAGGTCTGGGGCGACCGCCTGCTGCGCAGCTACATGCTGAACTCGATCATCATCTCGACCGGGAACGCCTTTCTTTGCACCACGCTGGGCTTTTTCGCCTGCTACGCGCTGTCACGGTTCAAGATGGCGGGGAAAGAGTCGATCTTCTTCTGGACGATCACCAACCGGATGGCCCCGCCGGCCGTGTTCCTGCTTCCCCTGTTCCTGCTCATGACGCAGGTCTACACCATCGGCGAATGGCGGCTTCTGGACACGCGGATCGGGATGATCCTGGTCTACTGCACCTTCAACCTGCCCTTCGCGATCTGGACCCTGCGTCCCACGGTCGAGGGTATCCCGAAAGAGCTGGACGAAGCCGCGTTCGTGGATGGCGCGTCTCCCTGGCAGGTGATCACTCAGGTCGTGTTCCCGCTGTGCCGTCCGGGCCTTGCGGTGACACTGATCCTGACCTGGGTCTTTGCCTGGAACGAATACCTCTTGGCCGCCACGCTAACGAACTTTGACGCCCGCACGCTGACCACCGGCCTTTCCGAGTATGTGACCACCACCGGAACGGAATGGGGGATCATGGCAGCAATCTCGGTCTTTACGCTGATCCCGGCGCTGATCGTGTTCGGGTTGGTGCAGAAGCACATCGTTGCCGGTCTGACCTTCGGCGCTGTGAAAGGATAGGGACATGGACCACGAAACCCCGCTCACGTCGCTTCACCTGGATGAGGCCGATCCGCGCGACCTGCCGTTGGAAAAGCTTGGTTTCCTGCCGATCGAAACGAACTGGTTCGACCGTCTGTTCATTTCGGTCGTGATCTGGGTCGCGATGTCGCTGTTCTGGTTCCGCTTCATCGAGCCGTTGGGGCCATCGATCTGGATATCCAATGCCATCGCACTTGGATTGGCCGTGTGGATCGTCAGGAAAGGATAGTCGGATGAAATCTCTGGTTCTGGAAAAGAAGGACGAGCTGTCCTTGCGCGACTTCCCCGCCATTTCGCGGGCCGAGGAAACCATCGGTCCGCGCGATGTGCGGATCAAGCTGCACACCGTCGGCATCTGCGGGTCGGACGTGCACTACTACACCCACGGCAAGATCGGCCCTTTCGTGGTGAACGAACCGATGATCCTGGGGCACGAAGCCTCGGGCACGGTGATCGAAACGGGGTCCGCCGTCACCACGCTGAAAGTCGGCGACCGCGTCTGCATGGAGCCGGGGATTCCCGATCCTAACTCAAAGGCCACGCGGCTGGGGATGTACAACATCGACCCGGCGGTGCGGTTCTGGGCGACGCCCCCGGTGCATGGCATCCTGCGTCCAACCTGTGTTCACCCTGAAGCGTTCACCTTCAAGATCCCCGACAATGTCAGCTTTGCCGAAGCCGCGATGGTGGAACCCCTTGCCGTGGGCGTCCATGCCGCGACCAAGGCGCGGATCAAACCGGGCGACAACGCGGTGGTGCTGGGGGCCGGTCCGATTGGTCTGGTGACGGCGCTGGCCGCGCTGGCGGCCGGGTGCGCGCGGGTTTACGTCACCGATCTGGCGGCAAAGAAGCTGGAGATTGCGGGTTCCCTCAGCCGGGCGATCACCCCGGTCAACGCCAAGTCCGAAAACATGGTCGACATCGTCAAGCGCGATACCGACGGCTGGGGCGTGGATGTGGTGTTCGAGGCGACGGGGTCGCCCCATGCCGCACGGACGGTGTTTGAACCCTTGGCCCCCGGTGGCTGCGTGGTGATGATCGGCGGCCAGCCCGACCCGATCCACTACGACGCCGGCGCCGCAATGGTGCGCGAAGCGCGGGTCGAGAACATCTTCCGCTACGCCCATGTCTTCCCGCGCTGTGTGGGGATGCTTTCTTCGGGCGCGATCGACGTGAAACCGCTGATCACCCGGACCTTCGACTTCGACGCAAGCGTCCACGCTTTCGAAACCGCAGCTTCTGCCCCTCCGGCGGACGTGAAAATGCAGATCGTTCTGCCGCAATAAGGGGACAGACCAATGGCTAGTGTAACCATCAAGGACATCACCAAGCGCTACGGGTCGGTGCAGGTGATGCACGGCGTCAGCGTTGACATTCAGGACGGCGAGTTTGTCGTCCTCGTCGGTCCCTCGGGCTGCGGCAAGTCCACTTTGCTGCGGATGCTTGCGGGTCTGGAGGAGATTTCGGGCGGCACCATCTCCATCGGCGACCGGGTGGTGAACGATGTGCTGCCGAAGGAACGCGACATCGCGATGGTGTTCCAAAGCTATGCGCTTTACCCGCACAAGACGGTCTACGACAACATCGGCTTTCCTTTGCTGATGGCCAAGCGCCCGAAGGCCGAGATCGAGGAAAAGGTGACCAAGGCCGCCAACATCCTGGACCTTGGCAAGTACCTCAAGCGCTACCCGAAAGAGCTGTCCGGCGGTCAGCGGCAGCGCGTGGCGATGGGCCGCGCCATCGTGCGCGATCCTCAGGTATTCCTGTTCGACGAACCGTTGTCGAACCTGGACGCCAAGCTGCGCGTGACGATGCGGCTGGAAATCAAGGAGCTGCACCAGCGGCTTGGCACCACCATCGTCTACGTCACCCATGACCAGATCGAGGCGATGACCCTGGCCGACAAGATCGTCGTCATGCGCGACGGCCGGGTCGAACAGATCGGCACCCCGCTGGATTTGTACGACAGCCCCAGCAACGTCTTCGTCGCCAGCTTCATCGGCTCGCCGTCGATGAACTTCCTGCATGGCAAGGTCGTCAACAATGGCGGGCGCAAGGGGTTTGTCTCGGACAACGGGTTGGCCTTGCCCTTGCCGGAAACCCAGGCGGCGGAAGGGCAGGCCGTGACCTACGGCATCCGTCCCGAACATGTCGAGCTAGGCGGCGGCGGGATCACCCTGTCGGTCGTGGTGGTCGAGCCAACAGGGTCGGAGACCCAGGTCTATGCCAAGGCGGGGAATGACCTGATCGACGCGCTGGTCAAGGACCGAATTCAGGCACGACCAGGCAGCGAGATCGGGTTCGTGTTCGACCCCGCCAAGGTCCACCTCTTCGACCGCAAGACCGAGCAGCGCATTTGAATTCGCCCGTCTCCGAAAGCGAACCAGGGCCAGAGATCAGGGCAATCATCTTCGACATGGATGGCTGTCTGGTCGACAGCGAGCCGCTGTCTCTGGAAGCGGTCGCCGCAGAAATGCGCGCGTCAGGCCTGCGGGATGCGACTGCGGCCGAGGTCGGCACAAAGTATCTGGGCGTCTCGCTGGCCAAGATCGCCAAGGACGTCGAGGCGCAACTGGGCAAGCCCTGTGCCCCAGGTTTCGCTGACCGAATGGAAGCGCGACTGTTTGCCGCCTATGAATCCGGTTTGCGTCAGATGGACAGCGTCGAGGACATGCTGAGACTGCTGAACCAGGCTGGCATCCCTGTCGCCATCGCCTCGGGGGCTTCTGTTCGGCGTCTTGAAAAGACGCTGAAGATCGCTCGGCTGGATGGATACTTCGGGAACCGGGGGTTTAGCGCGGATCTGGTAAGGCGCGGCAAGCCCGCCCCGGACATATTCCTTCTGGCCGCCGAAAAGCTGGGCGTTGCACCGCAGAACTGCGCCGTGCTGGAGGATTCGCCGCACGGCATCAAGGGCGCAGTCACGGCCGGGATGTGGACCGTCGGATTTGTCGGCGGCAGTCATCTGGCAGGCCGGGAAGCCGATCACACCGCGATCTTGCGGGCGGCCGGGGCACATCAGGTGATCGGTCATCTGTCGCAGGCGCTGGCCGCGCTTGTTCCGGCCCGCGCAAGACTGTGAGCGTGCGGAGGTGCCGTTTGGGAAAGGCGATTTCGGATGATCAAACTTAGCAACGCCACACTGGATCAGCTTCCTGGGTCCGTCCTGCGCCCGACCTATGACCGGTCGCGGCTGACCCCCGGCATCGTGCATATCGGGCTGGGCAACTTTCACCGGGCGCATCAGTCCTGGTATCTGCACCGCCTGATGCAACAGGGGCTGGCGCAGGACTGGGCGATCATCGGTGCAGGGGTGCGGGCGTTTGACGCGGAGCAGCGGGACAGGTTGGCGGCGCAGGACTACCTGACCACGCTGATCGAACTGGACCCTTCCGGCACTTCGGCCGAGGTGGTGGGCTCGATGATCGGCTATGTTCCGGTGGCCGACGGCAACGGCCCCCTGATCGCCCAGATGGCCGATCCGGCGATCCGCATCGTGTCACTGACGGTGACCGAGGGCGGTTACTACATCGACCCGGTGACAAAGGCCTTCGACGCGGGCCACCCGGACATGGCCCATGACGCCGCACAGCCGGACACGCCGCGAACGGCATTCGGCGCGATGGTGGCGGCGTTGCGGCTGCGTCGGGACCGGGGCCTTGGCCCCTTCACCGCGCAAAGCTGCGATAATCTGCAGGGCAACGGGACCATCCTGCGGCAGACGCTGGTGTCGCTGGCGCGGCTGTCGCACCCCATGCTGGCGGACTGGATTGATGCGAATTGCAGCTTCCCGAACTCGATGGTCGATTGCATCGTGCCCGCGACCGGACCCCGGGAACTGGCGCTGGTGCAAAGCTTTGGCATCGCCGATGCGGTGCCGGTCACGCATGAGAACTTTCGCCAATGGGTGATCGAAGACGCGTTCTGCGCCGGGCGGCCGGACTGGGACAAGGCGGGGGCGACGTTCAGCGACAACGTCCACGGCTATGAGGCGCAGAAGATCCGCATCCTGAACGCCGGGCATCAGGTCATCGCCGCCGTGGCCGAGGTGATGGGCCTGACCACGATCTCGGAGACGATGGCCCATCCGCTGATCCATGCGATGTTCCGCAAGATCGCCGAGACCGAGATCCTGCCTCATGTCACCCCCGTTCCCGGCATGACCCCGGCGCAGTATCTGGACCTGATCGACCAGCGCTTTGCCAACCCCGCCATCGTCGACACGGTGCGCCGCGTGGCGTTCGACGGGTCGTCGCGCCAGACCGGCATGGTCCTGCCCACGGTGCGCGATGGCTTGAGGGCTGGCGTCTCGGTGCAGGGGTTGGCCCTGGTGCAGGCGGCCTGGGCGCGGATGTGTCAGGGAACGCGCGACGACAGCAGCGTGATCGAGCCGAACGATCCGTTCTGGCCCGCCCTGTCCAAGCGCGCGAACGAGGCCCGGGCCAACCCGCGCCGCTGGCTGGAGATGAAGCAATCCTACGGCGAACTGGTCGATGCCAAGGTCTTCGCCGATGCGTTCGACCGCTGGCTGACGATGATGTATCGCGATGGCATGGCGGCGACCGTGCGACGCTATCTTGAGGCTGACTGAATGACCTTTCTGGGAATTGACCTTGGCACATCCGGGCTGCGCGCATTGCTGGTGGACGAGGCGGGAACGCCGATCGGGTCGACCGAACGCGCCTATAGCGCCAACCGGCCGCTTCCCGGCTGGTCGGAACAGAACCCGGCCGACTGGCTGACGGCCGTGGACAGCGCGCTGGACGAGCTGCGGGCGAAATACCCCACGTTCAAGGACCTGCGCGGCATCGGGGTCTCTGGCCAGATGCATGGCGCGGTCGTGCTGGACGCGGCGAACGAGGTGCTGCGCCCGTGCATCCTGTGGAACGACACAAGGTCCCACGCCCAGGCCTCACGGCTTGACCGGATGCCCGAGGTTCGGGCCCTGTCCGGCAACATCGTGTTCCCCGGGTTTACCGCCCCCAAGCTGGACTGGCTGCGCGAGCATGAACCCGAAATCCACGCCAGGATCGCCCGCGTGGTGCTTCCGGCCGGATACCTTAACTACTACCTGACCGGCGCTTTTGTGGCCGACATGTCCGACAGCGCGGGGACGTCCTGGCTGGATGTTGGCGAGCGCCAGTGGTCCGACACCTTGCTGACAGCAAGCCATATGCGGCGCGACCAGATGCCTGCGCTGGTCGAGGGCTGCGCCGAGGCGGGACAGCTTCGGCCGTCGCTGCGGGAAAGATGGGGCCTGCGTGGGCCGGTGATCGTTGCGGGTGGTGCCGGTGACAACGCCGCCGCCGCCTGTGGCATAGGGGCGTTGCAGGAAGGTCAGGGGTTCGTGTCCCTTGGCACTTCCGGCGTCGTGCTTGTAGCCCGCGACGGCTATCGTCCGGCCCCCGAGACGGCGCTGCATACCTTCTGCCATGCCGTTCCCGGGCGCTGGTACCAGATGGGGGTGATGCTTGCGGCAACCGACAGCCTGAACTGGCTGGCGGGGGTGACGGGTCAAAGCCAGGCCAGTCTGACGGCATCCCTGGGGGACGTG
>JAKQLM010000117.1 GCA_029567145.1 Pseudomonadota bacterium | reverse complement strand
GGATGGTAGGGCGCAGGGGCCGTTTTGCGAGGGCTGGCCGATCAACCATGCAGTCGGGCGCGGGGGCGAGATCTTTGCGGCCGTGGGGAGCGGGTGGCACGGGGCGGGAGTGTGGCGGCGCTCTGCGGGCAAGTGGAGCGTGTCGAAGGGACCGTTCGAGGGGGCGGAGCAGCTGTGGTCGGTCTGTTTCGACCGGGGGCGGGTGCTGGCGGGGTCGAAGCCGGCCTATCTGTACGAAAGTCTGGATGGCGGCGAGACCTGGGCCAGGTTGGAGGCGCTGACGGATCAGCCGGGGGCGGACCAGTGGATGCCGGGGGCGGTGGGGCTGACGCTGCACACGATCCTGAGCGATCAGAAGGGCGGGCTATGGGTAGGGATCTCGGCGGCGGGGGTGTTTGAAAGCCGGGATGGCGGCGCAAGTTGGGTGCAGCGGAACCGGCGGGGGAACCGGCCGGGTCCGGCTGGGGCGTTGGCGCGGGCCTGGGAGGGTGAGGAGTTCCGGCGGGAAGACGAGATCTTCAGTTGCGTCCACAACCTTGCGTTCGGGGCGGCCGAGGGGCTGATCTACATGCAGAACCACCAGGGGGTCTATCGGTCCCGGGATGGCGGCGTGGTCTGGGAGGAGGTGACGGAGGGGTTGCCGTCGACCTTTGGCTTTCCGGTCGCGGCGCATCCGACCAAGCCGGGGACCTTCTGGGTGTTCCCGTTGAACGGGGATTCGCTGGGGCGCTATCCGGTGGGCGGCCGCGCGCTGGTCTGGAAGACCGAGGATGGCGGCGAGACCTGGGCGGGAAAGGGCACCGGGTTGCCGGAGAAGGAGTGCTTTTTCACCGTCCTGCGGCAGGCGATGGCCTCGTGCCTGGGTGGGGTGGCGTTCGGCACGAACTCTGGCTCGGTGTTCCTGAGCCGGGATGACGGAGAGAGCTGGGAGGAGATCGCGCGCCACTTGCCGACGGTTCTGTCGGTGGAGTTCATGGCGTAGCCGGTTGGAACTGCGGACCGCGACACAGCGCGCGGTGACTGCCACGACCGACGGCCACGACCGACGGCCACGACCGTGCAGGGGGCGGGTATTCCGGCCTGTGACGGGCCTTGGGCCAGGGGTAGGGTGCTGGTCCCGGACTGGCATGCGGAGCGCTTGAATGTCCACGATCCTGTCGATCGCTGTCGTGCTTGCGACGGTGTTCGCAACTGAATGGCTGGTCGATACCCGACTGGGCGAGGCGCAGCGGCACTGGGTCCTGATCCTGGGGCTGGGCCTTCTGGTGCTGGCAACCGCCCTGGTCAAGGCCAGCGGCATTCAGGAACTGACGCGCTTTCTGCGCAGGGTGGTGATCGGGGCCGGGATCGGCGCGGCCTTGCGATGGGCCGGGGTGCGGGCGACCTGGTTGCGGCGCGGCCTGCGGCTTTTGGGCATCGAGACAGAACCGGAGTCGCGGACCCAGGCCTTGCCGCGCTGGTCCAGGGCAAGTGAATGGCTGCTGTGGCTGGGCTGGGCCGGATCGCTGGTCGGCATCGGGCTGGTCTGGACAGGGACGTTCGGGGGCTGACCCGGGGGACCGCTGCGCCACGTGGGATGTTGCAGCGCAGGACCGCGTGAAAGATCGTGGTGGCAATCCGGCGCTGCAGACGGGCCGACCCGGCCGGATCAGCCGTGCGCTTCTGGTTGCGACGCCGTGCTTTGCGACGGCAGCGCAGGTTCGCCCACGGGCGGCTTTCCTGTCGCGCGCTTTTTGCGCCGCAGCACGCGCCAGGCGTCGCGAAACGGCAGGATGTACAGCTTGAGGCACGAGTTGAGCTCTTGCCCGCGGTCCTTTTCGGTCACGCCGAACCGGACGTCACGATTGTCTTCGGGCATCACATAGCAGCCGAACAGCAGGTCCCAGACCGGAAAGATGAAGGCGAAGTTCTTGTCCAGATGGTCGGGGTGGCAGCTGTGATGCACCTGATGATGCGCGGGCGAGGGGAAGACCATCGACCAGCGGCCAGGCCAGCGCAGCCAGACATGCGAGTGGCGCAGATTGTAGCCGGTGACATTGAACAGGAACATGAACAGCGGCGCACCCATCAGGATCAGCATGTCGGGCACGTAACCGATAGTATGCGCGGCCAGCGCCAGGACGACGCCGAAGGTCGCGCCGGTCATCAGCGTGTAGGCCAGATTGTCGACCGGATGTTCGCGGTAGTTTGACAGCGGGTGCATCACCTCGGCACTGTGATGCACCTTGTGGAATTGCCACAGCACCGGGATCTTGTGCTGAAGGTAGTGGATGTAGAAGGCGGTGAAATCCGCCACGATCGTGGCCACGACCATATAGGCGACCGAGACGGCGACCCCGGCCCATCCGGTCAGGACTGTCGTCGTCGAAGCGTCGGGAAGGCCCTCGCCGCCGGTCAAGAGCAGGAAGACCGCCCCCGTCGCAAACAGGCTGCCGCCCGCGACAAGGAAATGGCCGGTGATCCGGTGAAAGAAGAAGTAGCGCACGTCAAGCCAGGCGGACGGGTGGCTCCAGACGCTTTTGGGAAAGAGGAAGGCGAGAAAGCCCTTTGGCTGATCCGGCTGGGTCCGGCGCATGCGAAGATAGACGAACAGAGCAAGAAGGGCGGAGGTCAGCAGATACAGCGCGTAAATCCGGCTGTCAGGGTCGAACGGCATCATGAGGACGGTCCGGATATTGGCCAGGAAGTCCTGAAAAAGCGGGGGAAGGCCGTCCATTGTCCTGCTCCGAATCGATCAACGTCTTGTTGGCCTGAAACTGTGGCAGAATTTGCGGGGATGCCAGTTGCTTGGGGCCAGGCCCGATGCTTGCGGTGGCGCGGGGCCGCTGGCGGGTGTCCGACACATGAAAACGCCCCTCCGCAGGCGGAAGGGCGTGGATCAGGGCCTAAGGCCGCAAGCGTCAGCCGTCGAAGTTCACCGTTTCCATGATCTTCAGCGCAGCGGCGCGGGCAGCGGCGATGTCGGCCAGGGGGGTGCTGTCGGGGGTGAATTCGCCCCAGCTGGAGACCAGCTCGGACCGGGCGACGCCGGGCTTGACCGGGAATTCGTAATTCGTTTCGGCGTAGATCTGCTGCGCGGCGTCAGAGGAGAGCCACTCCATGAACTTGAGCGCGTTTTCCTTGTTTGGGGCGGATTTGGTCATCGCCACGCCCGAGATGTTCAGGTGCGTGCCGCCCGCCTCGAAGGTCGGGAAGACGATGGTGACGGCATCGGCCCAGGCCTTCTGTTCGGGATCGGCGAGCATCTGGCCCATGTAATAGGTGTTGCCCAGCGCGATGTCGCATTCGCCCGCCGCGATGGCCTTGACCTGGTCGCGGTCGCCGCCGTCGGGTTTGCGGGCGAGATTGGCCTTCAGGCCTTCGGCCCAGGTGGTCGCAAAGGCCTCGTCGTGGTGGGTGATCACGGCGCCAAGCAGGGCGATGTTGTAGTCATGCAGGCCCGAACGGGTGCAAAGCCGGCCTTTCCACTTGTCCGAGGCGAGGTCTTCGTAGGTCGTGACTTCGCCCGGCTGCACGCGGTCCTTCGAGGCATAGACGATGCGGGCGCGGGTGGTCAGGCCGAACCACAGGTCGTTGGGGTCGCGCAATTCTGCGGGAATGTTCGCTTCCAGCACGTCCGATTGCACGGGTTGCAGCACGTCAGCCTCGGCGATCTGCAGAAGGCGGGCGATGTCGACGGTCAGGACCAGGTCGGCGGGCGAGCGGTCACCTTCGGCCTGCAGCCGTTCGGCCATGCCCTTGTCGACGAAAGCCAGGTTCACGTTGATGCCGGTTTCAAGGGTGAAGGCATCGACGAGGGGCTGGATCAGCTCGGGCTGGCGGTGGGAGTAGACGTTGATCTCTTGCGCAAAGAGCGGGGTGGAGCAGGCGAGAAGGGCGAGGGTGGTGAGGCGCAGCATTGGCTGACTCCTTTAGTCGGGTTTATGCGGCGGGTTTAGGCGCGGGCTGCCCGGAGGTCAAGAGCCTGAGTGAAACAGTCGGATTATTTGTCGCGGACAGGGAGTTCGGCCACTGGCGGGGATATCCTGGCAAAGAGGACTGCGTCAGGCGGACTTGTCTTCGGCTTTGGCGCGGTTCCAGAGGGCGTCCATCTCGGTCAGGTCGCTGTCAGAGGGGCTGCGCCCGGTTTCGGCAAGCCAGTCTTCGATCCGGGCGAAGCGGCGGGTGAATTTCCGGTTCGCGGCGCGCAGGGCGGCTTCGGGGTCGACCTTCAGATGGCGGGCGAGGTTGGCCATGACGAACAGAAGATCGCCGATTTCTTCGGTCAGCGCGTCATGGGTCAGAGTGTCGCGGGCCTCGACCACCTCACGCGATTCTTCGACCAGCTTGTCCAGGACCTGATCGGTGGACGGCCAGTCAAAACCGACGCGGGCGGCGCGGCTTTGCAGTTTCAGGGCGCGGGTCAGGGCGGGCAGGGACGCGGCGATGCCGTCAAGGGTCCGGGCGGTTCCGCGTTCCTTTGCCTTCTGCGTCTCCCAGTCGCGGGTCTGCTGGTCGGCGGTCTTGGTCTGAGTGTCGGTGCCAAAGACGTGGGGGTGGCGCGTGATCATCTTGTCCGAGATCGTGGCGACGACGTCGGCAAAGCTGAAATGCCCGGCCTCGGCCGCCATTTGCGCATGGTAGACCGCCTGAAAGAGCAGGTCGCCCAGTTCGCCCTTCAACTCGTCCCAGGCCTGGCGGTCGATGGCATCGGCGACCTCGTGCGCTTCCTCCAGGGTGTAGGGGGCGATGGTGGCAAAAGTCTGCCGGAGGTCCCAGGGGCAGCCGGTTTCGGGGTCGCGCAGCGCGGCCATGATCGCAAGCAGGCGGTCGAGTCCTGTCAGGTCATCGGGGTCAAGGCGGGGATGGGTCATTGCGGCCACCGGGGTTTTGCGATTTGATCAAAGGGCAGCCTGAAGGAGTCTTCCATGCCCGTCCTGAACCGTATCGCCTCTTACGCCGGGGAAATGAAGGGGTGGCGGCGGCATCTGCACATGCACCCGGAACTGGCCTTCGACTGCGTTGAGACGGCGGCCTATATCGTGGAGCGTCTGCGCGAGATCGGGGTGGACGAGATCCACGAGGGCATTGCCAAGACCGGGATCGTGGCGCTGATCAAGGGGCGGGCGCCGGGCCCGGTCATAGGCTTGCGCGCCGACATGGACGCGCTGCCCATCGAAGCGATGAGGGGGGCGGGATATGCCAGCATGGTGCCAGGCAAGATGCATGCCTGCGGCCATGACGGGCATGTGACCATGCTTCTGGGGGCGGCGAAGTATCTGGCCGAGACGCGGAATTTCGCGGGCACGGTCGCGTTGCTGTTCCAGCCGGCGGAAGAGGACGGCGGCGGCGGTCAGGTCATGGTGCAGGAAGGCGTGATGGACCGGTTCGGGATCGGGCAGGTCTACGGCATCCACAACGCGCCGAACGTGCCGTTCGGGCATTTCACCACGACCCCCGGTCCGTTGATGGCATCGGTTGACACGGCCTTTGTCTACATCACCGGCAAGGGCGGCCATGGCGCCACGCCGCATGAATGCGTCGATCCGGTGGTTGCGGTCGTGGGCATGGTGCAGGCGGTGCAGACGATCATCCCGCGCAACGTCTATGCGCTGGAAGAAGCGGTGATCAGCGTCACGCAGATCCACACCGGAACCGCGTCGAACATCATCCCGGAAGAGGCGATGTTCTGCGCCACGATCCGCTGCTTCAAGCCGGATGTGCGGGCGCTTTTGAAAAAGCGGTTCCACGAGATCGTCGAGGGTCATGCCGCGGCCTACAACGTGGCGGCGCGGGTGGATTACGACTGGGGCTACCCCGCGACGATCAACCACGAGGACGAGACCGACTTTGCCGCCGATGTCGCGCGCGAAGTGGTGGGCGAGGCGTCGGTCGATGCCCGTGCCAACCGCGAAATGGGGTCCGAGGATTTCAGCTACATGCTGGAGGCGCGGCCGGGGGCCTATCTGTTCCTGGGGACCGGACCGGGGGCGGGGCTGCATCACGCGGCCTATGACTTCAACGACGAGGCCGCCCCGATCGGAGCCAGCTTCTTTGCCCGGCTGGTCGAAAAGGCGCAGCCGCTGGCATAGCTAGCGGCGCAGGGCGGGCAGGACGGCAAAGCCAACCTGCCCGACCAGACCCAGCGCCCCGGCGGGGGTCGTCATGGCCTGGGCAAAGGCGCGCAAGGTCTGGCCCAGAGCCATGGCCAGCGCGGCTTCGGCCAGCATCAACAGGACAAACGCCAGCGCACCCATCGTCAGGCGTCCGGGCAGGGCCAGCGGCCAGCGGCAGAGGACCCGGCCCGCAACCAGCCAGGCCAGGGCCAGGACCACCGGCACCTCTAGTGCCACGGCGATCAGCGGGCCGGTCAGCGGCAGGATCACGGTCACCCGCAGGACGCCAAGGGCAAAGGCCCCGGCAAAGACGGCGGCAAAGTAGACCAGCGCGGGCCGGATGAACCTGGGCATCAGGACAGCGACACGGAAAACTGGCGGCCCAGATGGGAACGCATTAGGGTTGCAGGGCGGATCATTTCAGGAGCCTTCCCAAGTGCATTTCAAGCTTTTCGCGACCCTGTGCCTGCTGGCAAGCCCGGCTGCGGCGGATTATGTCGAATTTCGTTCGCCCACGGGGAATATCCTGTGCTCGATCTACAGCGACAAGGTTGGGGCGACGGCGCGCTGCGACCTTTTGGAGCTGACACCCAGCTACTCCAAACGCCCGGCGGGATGCGCGTTCGACTGGGGGCATTCCTTCGCGGTCGAAAGCAAGGGCAAGGGCTATCTGGCCTGCGTGTCGGATGTGGCCAGCGGGCCGGGGGCTGCGGTGCTGCGCTATGGTCAGGCGATCACGGTCGGGGGCATCTCGTGCGTGTCGTCAGAGACCGGCATGGAATGCACCAATGCCAAGGGTCACGGGTTCAGCGTGTCGAAGGGGCAGCAAAAACTGTACTGACGCGGCGAAT
The DNA here is from genome assembly GCA_029567145.1 of Pseudomonadota bacterium. GTDB lineage: Bacteria > Pseudomonadota > Alphaproteobacteria > Rhodobacterales > Rhodobacteraceae > Tabrizicola. The sequence goes on along the minus strand of JAKQLM010000117.1, from coordinate 8,194 downwards.
CGGCAGACCCGGGGCCGGGGGCGCCATGTTGCCCCCTGATCAACCATTGGACACCACATCTTGCTGGGCCGCTACCTTTGGTCTTCGGAGGGGGCTGGCCAGAATTTGATCAAACTGTTAGGGTCCAGAGATTATCCAATCGCATAAAAGGAGCCTGCACATGACCGCCCCCCTGGCCCTGGCCCGGCCCGATGCCGATCAGCTTTGGGAACTGGACCGCCAGCATCTGCTGCATCCCTGGACCAACTTTGGCCCCTTTGAACGCGACGGGTCGCTGGTCATCACCCGGGGCGAGGGCTGTTATCTGTGGGACGCGCAGGGGCGGCGCTACCTGGATGCGGTCGGGGGCATGTGGTGCACCAACGTCGGATTGGGGCGCAAGGACATGGCGCAGGCGATTGCCGATCAGGTCGAGCGGCTGGCGTTCTCGAACACCTTCGTCGATGTGACCAACGATCCCTCGGCGCGGCTGGCGGGCAAGCTGGCGGCGCTGGCCCCGGGCGATCTGAACCGGGTGCATTTCACGACTGGCGGGTCCACGGCGGTGGACACGGCGGCGCGGATGGTCTGGTACTGGCAGTCGTGCATGGGGCGGCCCGACAAGACCGGGATCGTCGCGCGTGACCACAGCTATCACGGGTCGACCTACCTGTCGCAATCGATCGGCAAGCGCCCGGGCGACCGGGTGGAGGAATTCCGCTACAAGGAAGACGGCATCTGGCATCTGTCGGTGCCCGACCCCTATCGCCGCCCCGACGGCATGACCGAGGCCGCGTTCTGTGATCATCTGGTGACCGAATACGAGGCGTTGATCGCCCGGGTCGGCGCGGATCGGATCGGCGGGTTCTTTGCCGAACCGATCCAGGCCAGTGGCGGGGTGATCGTGCCGCCCAAGGGCTATCTGCGCCGGATGTGGGAGGTCTGCCAGAAGCATGACATCCTGTTCATCGCCGACGAGGTGGTGACCGCCTTTGGGCGGCTTGGCCACTGGTTCGCCAGCGAGGCCGAATTCGGCGTGGTCCCCGACATGATCACCTGCGCCAAGGGGCTGACCTCGGGCTATCTGCCCTTGGGCGCACTGATCTTCGGCGACCGGATCTGGGAGGCGATGGCCGCCAGGGGGGATCGCTGGTTCACCAGCGGCTTTACCTACTCGGGTCATCCGGTTGCCTGCGCGGCGGCGCTGAAGAACATCGAGATCATCGAAACCGAGGGCCTCTTGGAGAATGCGGCCACGGTCGGGGACTATTTCCTGGACCGGCTGCAAGGGCTGGAGAGCCTGCCCCTGGTCGGCCAGGTGCGCGGACGGCGGTTGATGGTCTGCGTCGAGAACGTGGCCGACAAGATCACCAAGGCACCGCTGCCGGACGGGGTGAACGAATCCAAGCGCATCAGCGACGCGGCCGAGGCGATGGGCCTGATGGTCCGCCCCATCGGGCATCTGAACGTCATGTCGCCGCCCCTGACGATCACCAAAGGCCAGGTCGACGTCGTGGTCGACACGCTGGAACGCGCGATCCGCAAGGTCACGGACGAACTGGTGCGGGAAGGCCACCGCATCGGGTGAGGCGCCGGAGTTTTTGAAAACTCCGGTCCGGAACCTTTGAAGGTTCCGGTGCGAATTCCTTGACGAAATCGCGCGCTGGACACGGGTGCTTGACACGGACGTGCGGGGCGGGTTTGCTGGCTTCCCGGATCCGCGCGTCTCCGTTGAACGACAGCGCTGACAGACCCGAGACATTCAATGGCACTGGAAGATGCGAAGACGGAGGTCGATACGGCCTTCACCCGGAAATCCAATCGGGGATACGCGTTTGAAAACGCGTTCGGGGGCGCGACGTCGTTCCTGCGGCGGACCTATACCAAGGACCTGACCGGGGTTGATCTGGCGATCACCGGGGTTCCCTTCGACCAGGCGGTGACGCACCGGGCGGGCACGCGGTTCGGGCCGCGCGCGATCCGCGAGGTGTCGACGTTGCAGGCCTATGATCCGCCATCGGGCTGGCCGACAAGCCCGCTGGAGGAGATGACCGTCATCGACTATGGCGACCTTGCGTTCGATTACGCGAAGGTGTCGGACTTTCCCGAGGCGTTGACGGCGCATATCCGGGGGATTCTCGCGGCGGGGGCGGGGACGGTGACGCTGGGCGGCGATCACTATATCACCTTTCCGATCCTGAAAGCCTATGCCGAAAAGTTCGGCCCGGTGGGAGTGATCCATTTCGACGCGCATTCCGACCTGTGGCCCGATGACGACCTGAGCCGGATCGACCATGGCACGATGATGTACAAGGCAGTGAAGCAGGGCTACGTCGATCCGGCGCGGTCGGTGCAGATCGGCATCCGCACCGTGACCGAGGACTATCTGGGCGTGAACGTCATCACCGCGCGCGAGGCCCATGAATGGGGTGTCGCGCGGGTGGTCGAGACCGTGAAGGGCATCGTCGGGGACGGGCCGACCTACCTGACCTTCGATATCGACGCGCTGGACCCGGCCTTTGCCCCGGGCACCGGGACCCCGGTCTGGGGCGGTCTGGCCAGCTGGCAGGCGTCGGCGATGCTGCGCGACCTGGCCGGGATCAACCTGGTCGGGGGCGATGTGGTCGAAGTCTCGCCGCCCTATGACACCACCGGGGCCACGGCGATTGCGGGGGCGCATGTGGCCTATGAGCTGATCTGCCTGTATCATTGGGCGCGGACGCAAAGGTAGGGATGTGCGGATGACGGGCTGGATCATCGCGGGGCTGCTGATCGCCGGGGCGGCGGGGCTGGCCTACATCCGCCTTGCGCCGTCCGACCTGGCGCGATGGCACACGGATTTTCCCGAAGGATTGCCCGCCAGCACGCAGGCCTTTTGCATCCGGCCCGACAACCGCTATGGCCCGTTGCAGGAGGACCCGGCGGCAGTGCTGGCGCGGCTGGACGAAATCGCGCTGGCCACGCCGCGCACCGTGCGGCTGGCGGGGTCGCCCGCAGAGGGGCGGATCACCTGGATCACGCGGTCGGCCCTGTTTGGATTTCCCGACTACACGACGGCGCAAGTGGTGGGCGGGCCGGGGCTGTGCATCGCAGGACGGCAACGCTTTGGGTCGCAGGATCTGGGCGTGAACGCGGCCCGGATCGGGGGCTGGGCCAAGGAGCTGCTTGGGCTGACCGAGCCACCGGCGATGACGGGCTTCTCGGGCGCTTTGTAGCGGTTGTTGAATTGAGCGGCTGTCGCCGCACGGCTTTTGTCTCGCCGCTTTGCGTGAAGGACGCAAAGCGGCTCGGAGGCCTCCGGCGGGGATATTTGGGCAAATGTGAAAAGGTTGGGGCAGGGCAGGTCGCAGGCTGGCCCTTGACCCCTGACCGCTTCCGCGCCAAACCCCGGCCATGGTTCCGTTGGACAAGCTTGCACAGATCACCGAGCGGTTCGAGTTTCTCGAAGCGCAGCTGAATTCGGGCGCGGCCCATGCCGAGATTGCGCGGATTTCCAAGGAATATACCGACCTGAAGCCGGTGGCCGAGGAAATCGCGGCCTATCGGCGGGCGCTGGACGATCTGGCCGAGGCCGAGCTGATGCTGGCCGACCCCGAGATGAAGGCCCTGGCAGAGGAGGAACTGCCCCGCCTGAAGGCGCGCATTCCCGAGATGGAGCAGGCGTTGCGCCTGGCGCTGTTGCCAAAGGATGCGGCGGACGCGCGGCCGGCGATCATCGAGATCCGGCCCGGAACCGGAGGCGACGAGGCGGCGCTGTTCGCCGGCGATCTGGCGCGGATGTATCAGCGCTATGCCGAGCGGATGGGCTGGCGGTTCGAGATCATCAGCGAGCAGGCGGGTGAGCTTGGGGGCCTGAAGGAATTCTCGGCCCTGATCCAGGGCGAGGGCGTCTATGCCCGGATGAAGTATGAAAGCGGCGTCCACCGGGTGCAGCGCGTGCCCGAGACGGAAGCCCAGGGGCGCATCCACACCAGTGCGGCGACGGTGGCGGTTCTGCCCGAAGCGGATGAGGTCGAGATCGACATTCCCGCCAGCGACATCCGGATCGACACGATGCGGTCGTCCGGCGCGGGGGGGCAGCACGTCAACACGACGGACTCGGCGGTGCGGATCACGCATATTCCGTCCGGGATCGTGGTCACCAGTTCGGAAAAGTCGCAGCATCGCAACAAGGAGATCGCGATGCAGGTCTTGCGCTCGCGGCTTTATGAGGCGGAGCGGGAGCGGTTGCATTCGGCGCGGGCGGCGGACCGGAAAAGCCAGGTCGGGTCGGGAGATCGCAGCGAACGCATCCGGACCTACAACTTTCCGCAGGGCCGGATGACCGACCACCGGATCAACCTGACGCTCTATGCGTTGGCGCAGATCATGGGGGGTGAGCTGACCGAAGTCATCGACGCGCTGGTGGCGCATGATCAGGCCGAACGGTTGGCGGAGATGGAGGGGTGAGGGCGCAGGACGCCTTGCGCCGCGCTGTGCCCCTGTTGCAAGAGGCCGGGATCGAGGATGCGGCGCGCGATGCGCGGGTGCTGCTGGCGCATGCCCTGGGGATTGGTCACGACCGGCTGACGTTGAAGCTGCAGGACGACATGACCGATCCGCAGGCGGCGGTCTATGATCAGGCGCTGGCCGCACGGATCGCTCGGCAGCCGGTGGCGCAGATCATCGGGCGCAGGCTGTTCTGGGGCCTGTCGTTCCGGGTCACCCGCGACGTGCTGGACCCAAGGCCCGATACCGAGACGCTGGTGGCCGAGGCGCTGACGCAGCCGTTCCTGAAGATGCTGGACCTGGGCACCGGGTCGGGGTGCATCCTTCTGGCCTGTCTGAAGGGCATGCCGATGGCGCGGGGGCTGGGCACCGATATCTCGGATGCGGCGCTGCAGGTCGCGATTGGCAACACCCGCGATCTGGGCCTGGAGACTCGGGCGCGGTTCAGGAAGGCGGACTGGTTTCACGGCGTGACCGGGGCCTATGACCTGATCGTGTCGAACCCGCCTTACATCGCGGCGGACGAGATGCCGGGACTTGCCCCCGAGGTGCGCGACTGGGAGCCGCATCTGGCGCTGTCGCCGGGGGGCGACGGGCTGGACGCCTATCGCGCGATCGCGCTGGGGGCCGGGGCGCGCCTGATGCCGGGCGGGCGGCTCCTGGTCGAGATCGGGCCGTCGCAAGGTGCGGCGGTAGCCGGGCTGTTCGTCAAGGCGGGTCTGGTCGCGGTGCGCGTCCTGCCCGACATGGACGGCCGCGACCGGGTGGTGGCCGCGGCAAAGCCCGGCGACACCGACAGTTGCGGTTGCGCCTGAACCCCGCCGATTCCGTGGAAACCCTGCATTTATTGCTTGTCACATGCCGTGCCCTGTGATTAGTGACCGTTGTCGGGCGCGGGTTTTGATCTGCCCCTGACACAATGCCAGTCCCTGCTGATCCTTTTTCGGTTGCCCACGATGGGCGACGGCGGCAGGCCAAAGCCATCATAAGGACAAGATGCGCTCTTCCAAGAAACGCTCGCGTTCCAGCCAGAACCGCCCGCGCACCCTCGGCAACATCATCAACCGCGTGTTTGATTCCTCGGGTCCCGAGGGCAAGGTGCGCGGCACACCGCAGCAGATCATCGAGAAGTATCAGATGCTGGCGCGCGACGCCCAGTTGTCGAACGACCGTGTCGCGGCCGAGAATTTTCTGCAGCACGCCGAGCATTACACGCGGATGCTGGCCGAGGCCACGCGCGAGATGGCCGCCGAACAGGAGGCGCGCCAGCAGCAATACCAGCAACAGGGCGGGGGCCAGCAAGGTGGGGGCCAGCAGGGCGGCCAGACCGGCAACGGCAATGGCCAGGGCGGCAACCAGCCGCGCGGCGATCGGCCCTATGAGCGTCAGGGGGAGCGTCAGAACGAGCGTCAAGGGGAGCGTCAGAACGACCGCCAGAATGATCGGCAGTCTGACCGCCAGAACGACCGCCAGAACGATCGGCACTCTGATCGTCAGGCTGACCGCCCGAACGACCGTCACGGCGAAGGTCGGGACCGGACCGAACGCCGCCCCGAGTTTCAGCGCGACTACCGCGACGACCGTGACCTTGCGGGCAGCGACCAGCCCGTCATCGCCGATGTGATCGACCTGGAAGCGGGCGACGACACCGGCCTGATCGAGACGCCGGAATCGTCCTCGCGCCGCCGCGTGGCCCCAAGGGGCGAACGTGCGCCGGACCGTCCCGCCGACGCTGCGCCGGAACCGGCAGCAGCCGCCGCAGAGGCCGCCGCAGACTCCGCTCCGGAAGCCGTCAAGGAAGAGCGCAGCGCCAACCGCCGCCCGCGCGGTCCGCGCAAGCCCAAGGCCGAAGGCAAGCCGGATGGCGACCCGCCGCAGGAAGCCGCCGAATGATCCGGTGACGGGCCGCCTTCGGGCGGCCTTTTCATGCGCCCCCGCGCCTGCACCCGGCCCTTAAGACCGACTGCACCCCCGGACGAACCAAGCCGTCCGTCCACAGCCAAGGCCCTGAGGCCAAAAGAAAAAGCCCAACCGAATGGCTGGGCTTTTTCTTTTGGCTCCGGCGGTAGGGATCGAACCTACGACCAATTGATTAACAGCCGCTTTCCAGAGACATTCTAACCCATTGAAACAGTAACAGATTTGCGCCGATCACCCTCTAAGCAACTGTCAAAGCTTGACAAAAACCTACGACTAAATGACAGTTTGCGACACTTGTTTCCAGTCGCTACGGTAACGGACAGTGACAGATTTGGTGACAGAGGGCAAAATGCCGACTTTGAGCGACGGAAGGGCAGGGACCATCGCCAAGGCGGAATCGCCCGCCAAGGGCTATCGGCTGGTCTTCGATGATCACCGGGACGCGCCACGCGGTTTCGGCCTTCGCATCGCCGCGACGGGCAGCAAGGTCTTCCTTCTGCGCTACACCATCGACGGGCGGCAGAGGCTCAAGACAATCGGCGACTGGCCCGCATGGGGCCTAGAGCAAGCGCGGATCGAAGCGCGGCGGCTGCTGCAGCAAATCCAGACCGGCACCGATCCGCTTGAGGAAAAGCGGCGGCGCAAGGCAGAGCCGACCATCAAGGAATTGGCCGGGGAATGGCTGGACCGTCACGCCACCGGCCTGAAATCAGAGAAGGCGATAAGGTCGCTGATCGAGGGCGATCTGGTCAAGGCGCTTGGGTCGCGCAAGGTGTCAGACATTCGGCGGCGCCATGTGATCGAGGTGATCGAGGCCAAGGCCGAGGGCGCACCCCGTCAGGCCGGGCATCTGCTGGTCTACGCCCGCAAGATGCTGGACTATGCCGTCGACCGCGACTTCATCCCCGCGAATCCGCTGGCCGGTCTGAAACCATCATCCATCACTGTGAAGGGCAAGCGCGACCCGCTGCGGCAGGTCGCCCGCGCACGGGTGCTGGACCCCGACGAAATCCGCGCCTTCTGGTCTACGGTCGAGACGTGCGGCCTGCACCGCCTCACGGCCCTTGCCCTCAAGCTGGTGCTGGTCACCGGCCAGCGGCCGGGGGAGGTCGCGGGGATGCACTTGGCCGAGGTGGCGGGCACGACCTGGACCATACCGGCGGCACGGCGCGGAAAGACCGACACGGCGCACACTGTCCACTTGACCAAGACCGCGCTGGAAATCATCGCAGCGGCCAAGGCCGAGGTCGCGCGGCTGGCGGATCGGCGAACCGTCGCAGCGTCCGGCCATATCTTCGAGGCATGGCCCGGCAAGGCCGTGAGCAACGCCGCCCTGGCGCAGGCCGTGGACCGCATGGCGCGGGCGCTGGGGGCCAAGGACGTGCCGCCCTGGGGCAGATGGACCCCGCACGACCTGCGGCGCACCATGCGCACCGGCCTGAGCGCCTGTCGCGTCCGACCGGACATTGCCGAAATGACCATCGGCCACGTTAAGACCGGGATCGTCGCAGTCTATGATCAGCACGGATTCGAATCCGAGCGCCGCGCCGCGCTGGACGTATGGGAAGCGCGGCTTCTGTCGATCACCGCCGGAAAGGATCCTGATCAGGTCGAGGTCGGCAACGTGGTGCAGCTGGGGGCGCGGGCGTGAGTGCGCAACCTGACCTAGACCCCGGTCTGTTTGAAGCCCTTTGTCGGCTGGTGCAGCTACACCTAGGGGTGCAGGGAGAAAATGCAGAATATTGGGCGGGCCGTCTTATGTCACATGGCCTTCTGAACGGCTTTGCCCATGAGGTCATGGATCGCC
>JAKQLM010000098.1 GCA_029567145.1 Pseudomonadota bacterium | reverse complement strand
GTGCTGGCCATTCTGGGGCTGTACGGGGTCATCGTCGTGCGGTCCCTGGGACGGCTGGTGCAGGAGCGTGACCCCTTCGCGCGGCTGGCGGGGGCCGGGATGGCCTGCATCTTCGGGGTGCAGGCGATGATCAACATGGGTGTGGCGGTGCGGCTGTTGCCGGCCAAGGGCATGACGCTGCCTTTCGTGTCCTATGGCGGGTCATCCGTCATTGCCGCCGGGATCACCATGGGAATGCTGCTGGCCCTGACGCGTGCGCGCCCGCGCGGGCAGATGAGCGACGTCTTCCGGCGGGGGCGGTGATGGGTCTTGCGGCAAGCCCCTCCACCCCGGCCCTCCCCCACAGTGGGGGGAGGGAGGCGCCTGTCGCTTGCGTCGCGAGGGATGCCGCATGACCGGCAAGCTTCTCCTTATCGCGGCGGGCGGCACGGGTGGGCACATGTTCCCGGCGCAAGCGCTGGCCGAGGCGATGCTGGCGCGCGGCTGGCGGGTCAAGCTGTCCACCGATGACCGGGGCGCGCGCTATGCGGGCGGGTTTCCAGAGGCGGTGACGGTCGAGCGGGTGGCCAGTGCCACCTTCGCGCGAGGTGGGGTGCTGGCCAAGCTTCTGGTGCCAGTGCGGATCGCGGGCGGGGTCCTGGGCGCGGTCTGGTCGCAGCTGCGCGACAAGCCTGCGGTCGTGGTGGGGTTTGGCGGCTATCCGTCGATCCCGGCGCTGACGGCGGCCTGGGTCTTGCGGCGGCCGCGCATGATCCATGAACAGAACGGCGTGCTGGGGCGGGTGAACCAGCTGTTTGCGCGCCGGGTGGACAAGGTCGCCTGCGGGACCTGGCCCACGGTGTTGCCTGCGGGCGTGACGGGCGAGCCGGTGGGCAATCCGGTGCGGGCTGCGGTGCTGGACCGCGCTTCGGCCCCCTATATCCCGCCCGGGGATTACCCGATGGCGCTGGTGGTGATCGGCGGAAGCCAGGGCGCGCGCATCCTGTCGGATGTGGTGCCGGGTGCGGTGGCGCTGCTGCCCGACCCCTTGCGTGCGAACCTGCGGGTGGCGCATCAGGCGCGGGACGAGGACGCCGCCCGCGCCGCGTCGGGCTATGACGCGGCGGGCGTGCGCGCCGAAATCGCGCCGTTCTTTGCCGACATCCCGCGCCGTCTGTCCGAGGCGCAGCTGGTGATCAGCCGGTCGGGCGCGTCTTCGGTGGCTGATATCAGCGTGATCGGGCGTCCGGCGATCCTGATCCCCTATGCGGCGGCGACGGGCGACCACCAGACCGCGAACGCGCGCGGGCTGATCGATGCCTCGGCTGCCGTCTTGATCCCGGAAAAGCGGCTTGACGCCGAAACGCTGGCACGGCACATCGCTGCGATCCTGCAAGACCCCGTGGCGGCCGAAGTCATGGCGCGCAATGCGCTGGGCGAAGGCAAGCCGGATGCGACCGCGCGACTGGTGGCGCTGGTGGAAAGCTTAGGCGGAGACATGCCATGAACGCAGCAACCAAACTGCCGCTGGAACTGGGGCCGATCCATTTCGTCGGCATCGGCGGCATCGGGATGTCGGGGATTGCTGAGGTCCTGATCACCTTGGGCTACCGGGTGCAGGGGTCGGACGCCAAGGCGTCCAAGATCACCGACCGGCTGGTCAAGCTGGGGGCGACCTTTTTCGAGGGCCAGGCCGCGGGGAACATCGGCGACGGCGTGTCGGTCGTGGTGATCTCGTCCGCGATCAAGAAGGGCAACCCGGAGCTGGAGGAGGCGCGGCGGCGCAAGCTGCCGGTGGTGCGGCGGGCCGAAATGCTGGCAGAACTGATGCGGCTGCGGTCGAACATCGCGATTGCCGGGACGCATGGCAAGACGACGACGACGACGATGGTGGCCACACTTCTGGACAAGGGCGGGTTCGATCCGACGGTGATCAACGGCGGGGTGATCCACGCTTACGGCTCCAACGCGCGGGCCGGGGCGGGGGAGTGGATGGTGGTCGAGGCGGACGAAAGCGACGGTAGCTTCAACCGGCTGCCCGCGACGATTGCCATCGTGACCAACATCGACCCCGAACACATGGAGCATTGGCATACGTTCGATGCGCTGCGGAAAGGGTTCCTGGATTTCGTGTCGAACATCCCGTTCTACGGGTTGGCGGTCTGCTGTACCGATCATCCCGAGGTTCAGGCCTTGGTCGGCAAGGTGACGGATCGCCGGGTGGTGACGTTCGGCTTCAACGCGCAGGCCGATGTGCGGGCGCAGAACCTGAGTTATGAGAACGGCGTCGCCCATTTCGACATCGCCTTGCAGGGCGAAGAGTCGGTGATCGAGGGCTGCACTCTGCCCATGCCGGGGGACCACAACGTGTCGAACGCCTTGGCCGCGGTCGCCGTGGCGCGGCATCTGGGGATGAAGCGCGACGAAATCCGCGAGGCCTTGGCCGGGTTTGCCGGGGTCAATCGGCGCTTTACGAAAGTGGCCGAGGTGAACGGTGTCACCATCATCGACGATTACGGCCACCACCCGGTCGAGATTGCGGCGGTCCTGAAGGCCGCGCGGCAGGCGACCAAAGGCCGGATCATCGCGGTGCATCAGCCGCACCGCTATACCCGGCTGTCCAGCCTGTTCGAGGAATTCTGCACCTGCTTCAACGAGGCGGACGTCGTGGCCATCGCCGATGTCTATGCCGCGGGGGAAGACCCGATCCCCGGGGCGGCGCGCGACGATCTGGTGGCCGGGCTGATCGCCCATGGCCATCGCCACGCCCGCGCCCTGCTGGACGAGGCGGACCTCGCGCGGCTGGTCAAGGAGCAGGCGCGTCCGGGGGATATGGTCGTCTGCCTGGGTGCAGGCACGATCAGCGCCTGGGCCAATGCGCTGCCTGCCAAGCTGATGGGTGCCGCCGCATGAGGGAGGCCAGGGCATTCCGAAAGGCTTTGCCAGGTCCCTTGAAGGATCATGGCCCGCGTCCCCCGGTGGTGTGGCCGTGAGCCTGCCGTTGATCCTTGGCTGCCTGTGGGTCGTGGCCTCGGCCATCACGGCGATGCTGCCGATGCGCCAGCAGATGCTGCCGGGGATCTCGCTTCTGGTCGCGGCCCCGCTGCTGCTGGTCTGGATCGGCTGGGCGTATGGCTGGGTCTGGCTGGCGATCGGGCTGTTCGCCTTTCTGTCGATGTTCCGCAATCCGCTGCTTTACTTTGCGCGCCGGGCGCTGGGGCGGCCCGCGCCGCTGCCGAAGGAGCTGGAGAAGTGATGCTTCCCCTGGGCCTGTGCGCGCTGTGGCTGATTGCGGCGAACGTCATCGCGATGTTTCCGTCCAAGGACTATCACTGGCGCGCGGCCTATGGGCTGATCGCCATCGGCGTGCCGCTGTTGGGCTGGGTCACCTGGGAGATGGGGCCGATCGTGGGCATGGTGATCCTGGCCTCAGGCGCGTCGATCCTGCGCTGGCCGGTGATCTTTCTGTGGCGCTGGCTGCGGCGACAGGTGGGATAGGGCGATGACCGGGATCCTTCTGGCGGTGGCGGTGGCGAATGCGCTGGTGGTCGGGCTTGTCGCCTGGGCGATATCGCGGCGCTATGGCCCCGCGCGGGCGATGGTGGTGCCGGTCCTGGCGCTGCTGGCGGCGGTGTTCATGGTCTGGCGGTCGATCAGCGTAAGCGGCCATGATCCGCTGGACGTCCTCGCCTCGGCCCTTCTGATCGCGGGTCCCTGGCTCTTGGGAGCGTTCCTGGGGCTGGCCGTGGCACGCTGGCAGCGGCGCTAAGACTTGCCGAGGCGCGTGAGGCGCGCTGGGGACGGACGGGGACGGATGTTGCCCGGTGGCTTTCCTGCCTGCTAGACCCTTGGGAATGATCCGTGATCTGACATCATTCGAGACATGGCTGGCCAGTCGTCCGGCGCAGACCTTGCGTCAGGATGCAACCATCCTTGCACACCGGGCGGCTCTGCGCTTTTTTCCACTGTGGTCCGGGGATCTGGGACGTGGCACGCCCGGGGCAGTGGACCGGAAATGCTTGAAGGTCGCGCGGGTGCATCTTTGCCTGTCCGTTGCGTTGCGCGAGCCTACGGAAGAGGCATTGGCTGCCTTGAAAAGGGCTTGTGAGGCGGATCGCAGGATTGTGGCGACGCGGGCGGGAGCAGTGGCGTTTGCGGAGGCGAGCGACAGGATCGTCTCGGCTTCTATGCTCGCGCTTGAATCCTACAAGAAGATGGCGGACAGGCACATTCCTGGAGGAAGCGCCGATCTTTGGACGAGCGTCGCGGTGGATGTCGCGGAGCTGGAGCAGAGCGGCGAAATTCAGGCGCTGCCGCTTTGGGTGGCAGTACCTCCCGACTGGTTTTTCCAAAGGCACCAATCGGCGACGGCACATTGGCGCTCGGAGCCGCAGACCTGGGATTTCTGGCTCCGCTGGTGGGAGGGCGTGCTCTTGGGCCGCACGCTTGACTTGGGCCTGCAAGGCAGGGTCGCCCTTCTTGCAAACTCCGTGTGGCAGATAGGGCCCAAAGCGGTGGCTGGAGCGATTGCAAGGATGCAAGGCCATGACGGTAGGCCAGCGGATGACGGTGAGCGCGACAGGTCCAGTCCCGACGGTATCGATGTCGAGCGGGTTGGCGTTGTCCGTGTCGCGATGGAACGCAACAGGCAGGCACTGCCGTCCACTTTTGATGCCATCGAGGGTCTGATCCTTATCGAGATCGAACGGCTTCAAGGCAGGAACGTCCGGGACCATGAGTGGGACCATCAGATGCGGGTCTTTTTGGCGCTGCATGAGGCGGTGAGTGGACTGCGACAAAATCTTCCGGCGGCCGGACCGGTCACAGATCAGAATGCGATAGAATCTGAGCGGTTGATCAGGCTCTACCTGCGCAAGTTCGGCGCACTTCCGCGCGAGAAAGCCGACGAGGTGGTCAATGGCGTCGTGCAGGTAGGCATTGGAGCAATCAAGATCGGCCTTATTGGCGCAACATCGCTTTTGGCAGTGAGTTACGGTCTGCCGGCCCTTGCGGGGGTCACTATAGGGTCGATGGTGTTTGCTCCCAAGAACTCGGCAGACCTGATAAAGGCGGCGAGAGAAGCGATCCTACCGCCGAAGGGCGGAGGATAGCGGACTTGAGGGACTTCGAGTTTCCGAGAACGGCTTGTCTGATCATTGGCCACCCTTGCGACCCATTCGCCCATCCGGCAAAAGAGGGCATGACCCAGCTTCCCACCCCGCGCGGCGTCTTGACGCCGGATCGTTCCCTGGCTGACCTGACCTGGCTGCGGGTGGGCGGGCCTGCGGACTGGTTGTTCCAGCCTGCGGACGAGGCGGATCTGGCGGCGTTTCTTGGCGCGCTGGACCCTGCGGTGGCGGTCTTTCCGATGGGGGTCGGGTCGAACCTGATCGTGCGCGATGGTGGCATTCGCGCGGTGGTGATCCGGCTGGGGCGGGGGTTCAACGGGATCGCGGTCGAGGGTGACCGGGTGGTCGCGGGGGCGGCGGCGCTGGATGCTCATGTGGCGAAACGGGCGGCCGAGGCGGGGCTGGACCTGACCTTTCTGCGCACCATTCCCGGCAGCATTGGCGGCGCGGTGCGGATGAACGCGGGGTGCTATGGCAGCTATGTCGCGGATGTGCTTGAGGAAATCCGCATTGTCACCCGCGACGGGCTGGTGGAGACGGTGCCTGCGTCCAGCTTGAACCTGCGCTACCGGCAAAGCGAGCTGCCTGACGGGGCGGTGGTGGTTTCGGCCACGTTCCGCGCCGCAACGGGTGATCCGGCGGCGCTGGAGGCGCGGATGCTGGACCAGATCGCCAAGCGCGATGCCAGCCAGCCGACCAGGGAGCGCAGCGCGGGGTCCACCTTTCGCAATCCGGTCGGGCACAGCTCTACCGGGCGGGCGGATGACACGCACGAGCTGAAGGCCTGGAAGGTGATCGACGATGCCGGGATGCGGGGCGCAACCTTGGGTGGCGCGCAGATGTCCTTGATGCATTCCAACTTTCTGATCAACGCTGGTGGCGCAACTGCCGCCGATCTGGAAAATCTGGGCGAGGATGTGCGAAAAAAGGTTTTCCAATCAAGCGGTATCACGTTAGAGTGGGAAATCATGCGGGTCGGAGAATACCTGCAGGACTAACAATATCACGGGTCGCATAAGACCCGGATGAGGCAGTGTATGGCGGGCGCATCGAGCAGGATGCCCCCCAGAGTGGCGGTACTGATGGGTGGACTTTCCGCTGAGCGGGAGGTCTCTCTTGTCTCGGGGCGTGAATGCGCCCTTGCCCTCCGGGAGGCCGGATATGAGGTGATCGAGGTCGATTGCGGCCGCGATATCGCTGTGCGTCTGGCCGAGATCAGCCCCGACGTCTGTTTCAACGCGCTGCATGGTCGCTGGGGCGAAGATGGCTGCGTGCAGGGCATCCTGGAGTGGATGGGCCTGCCCTATACGCATTCCGGGGTGCTGGCCTCGGCCCTTGCGATGGACAAGATCAAGACCAAAGAGGTCTACAAGGCCGCCGGTCTGCCGGTGGTCGACAGCGTTCTGGCCAGCCGTGAAGAGGTGGAGGCGGGGCACGTCCTGCCCGCGCCTTATGTGGTGAAGCCCTATAACGAGGGGTCCTCGGTCGGGGTCTATATCGTCCGCGAAGGCACGAACGCGCCACGCCTGGCGGCGACGATGCCCGGCGTGGTGATGGTCGAGGCCTATGTGCCGGGCCGCGAGCTGACGACCACGGTGATGGGCGACCGGGCGCTGGCGGTGACCGATATCCTCACCGACGGCTGGTACGACTATGACGCCAAGTACAAGGCGGGCGGCAGTCGGCATGAATGCCCGGCGCAGTTGCCAGCAGAGATCGAGGCGGCTTGCCTGGACTATGCGCTGCGGGCGCACCGGGCGCTGGGCTGTCGGGGGGTGTCGCGGACCGACTTCCGTTGGGACGAGGCGCGGGGCCTGGCGGGGCTGATCCTGCTGGAAACGAACACTCAACCCGGGATGACGCCGACGTCGCTGGCCCCGGAACAGGCGGCGCTGCGGGGGATGAGCTTCGCGCAGTTCTGCGACTGGATGGTGAAGGACGCGTCATGCAGCCGCTGACCGCCCAAAGAGGACCGGGCAGCCGTGCGCAAAAGCCCGCGCGCCGCGATCCGGCCCCGTCGAAATGGGCGTACCGGCGGCAGCGGCTGATGCTGACGCCCTATGTGCGGATGTTCCTGCGCACTGGATTGCCGACGGTGATCCTGGTCGGCGCGGTGGTGGTCTGGTTCAGCCAGGAGGGCAACCGGCAGGCGTTGGTCGCGCAACTGACCGAGCTTCGGGCCGAATTCGAGGCGCGGCCCGAATTCCGGGTGTCGCTGGCCCGGGTCGAGGGCGCGTCCCCGGAACTGGCCGAGGCGGTGCGCGCCAAGCTGCAACTGCCGCTGCCGATGTCGTCCTTCGACATTGATCTGGACGCCGCGCGTGGCCGGATCGAGGCGCTGGATGCCGTGGCCCGCGCCGATCTGCGCGTGCGGTCGGGCGGGGTCTTGCAGGTGGTGATCACCGA